>CAZWYK010000007.1:0-17658 GCA_964638205.1 uncultured Candidatus Cloacimonadota bacterium
TTATTATTAACTTTATTATGCATATTATATGTCCATTTAAATAAATCATTTTGTTGGAAACAATTCCTTCTGAGATGAAAAGCACCATTTTTTTGGTTGGTTTCTGCATTAATTCTTCATTTAACGCATTCTTTCCGATAAAATTATTTTTATTCATATCAATGGCAGCAGCAAAAAGTGGTGAATTTATGGGAATATGAAATTTATCATACTCGCTACCATTTAGTGGTAAACCAAAATTTCCTGCCGAAATTCTGTTTTCATCGCGTCCACCCAAACCAACAACTAGTCCACCTAATTCAAGTGCTTTTGTAGCTATTCTTTTGAATTGATTTTCGGCAACTTCCACTGGAATATATAGTTCCCAACCCCATCTAATCGTATAACCAGTACGACTTATCAAATAATCATGATTTTCAAACTTAAATTCATTGAAAGCAAAAAAACGCATATTTTTATCTGGTTTATGGCGATTTTTCAAAACCTTATTTCCAAATAAATCGGCAATTAATTTATATGATAAACGACCTTGAATATCAATTTTCACAAGTTTTGCGGAAATATCTTTGACAATTACATCTTCCCCATCTTTCAAATATTGAAGAATAAAATCAGCATCTGCCAAAAAATTTTTGGTAGCATCGGTAATATCGTGTCCAGCATTAATAACTAAAATAAAATCATCATCCGCCACTCGCATAATGATGAGATCATCAAGCACAGTGCCATTTTCCATCAACAGCAAAGTATATTTGCATTGGCCTATTTTCATCGCGGCAACATCGGTAGGAAGCACTCTGTTCAAAAGATTTTCCGCATCTGCACCTTGGAATTGAATTTGTGCCATGTGATCAATATTGAAGATAGCCACATTTTCGATAGCTTTTGCCTCTTCTTTCACCGAAGTAAGATAATTTACTGCCATCTCATATTCGCCAAAGTTACTTCTTTTAATTGGTTTTAGTGGCCTCTCCATTTTTTTGGAAAGCAACTGATTATACCATTCTTCTGCATTATGAAGTGCAGTTTGACGCGGTTTTACAGGAAAATCAAGTCCAATTTTTCTCATTATTTCACCTCAATATTTTTATATAAATCTAGTTCCTTTTGTTGAAAATGCATTCAATTGTAGATTTGCAAACTCTTTTCTTTCGTATTTTTCGACGGCGGCCGCTCCAATCATTGCGGCATTATCCATGCAATATTTTAATGGTGGCACGAAAACATTACACCCGATTTGAACAGCACTTTTTCCCATCTTTTTTCGCAACAAGCTATTTGCTGAAACACCACCCGCCACAATGATATTTTTCGCACTACTTTTTTTAGCATAATTTATTGTTTTTGTAACTAAACTATCCACAATTGCCATTTGAACAGAAGCAACAATATCAGTTAAATGCTGTTTAATAAAACTTTCATCTTTGTTTTGAACATAATTTTTCACCGAAGTCTTCAAACCGCTAAAGCTAAAATCATAATCATTTTTTTGGTTTAAAGCACGCGGGAAACGATGAAATTTTGGGTTTCCATTTTTGGCTATTTTGTCAATAACAGGCCCCCCCGGATAACCGAGGTTCAAAAGTTTAGCAGTTTTATCAAACGCTTCCCCTGCTGCATCATCACGCGTTCTACCGACAATTGTGAAATCATTAACCGCACGAAAATCTACAATTTCAGTATGCCCCCCTGACACAATTAATGCTAAGTAAGGTGGTTCTAAATTTGGGTTTTCAATTTTATTTGCATAAATATGCCCTAGCATATGATTGACGGCAATCAAGGGTTTTTGTAACGAATATGCCAAGCTTTTGGCAAATGAAACACCCACTAATAACGAACCAATCAAGCCTGGATTTATTGAAACGGCAATCGCATCAATATCAGCAAATTCACAATTCGCTTTTTTTAGAGCCATATCTGTGAGATGAACTATATTTTTAAGGTGTAATCGAGATGCCAATTCTGGCACAACTCCGCCAAAATCTTCGTGGGCAATTTGCGATGAAATTAAATTTGAGTGAACATAATAATTAGAATCTATCACTGCGACAGAGGTATCATCACAAGAAGTTTCGAATGCCAAAATTTTAATCATTTTCAATAATTTGAATTTTTTGCGGAGTATATTCCAAAATTTCCACTCCCATTGGCACCTCAAAGATTACGCCTGCATAACCATCCTTAATGCGAGCAAAGTCTAAATTTGCTTGGATTGATTTACGACTAATTTTTTCCACAATATCCTGAGCACCTTTTATTCTTAATGTTACTTTCTGTGGGATGATAGAGATGTTTTTATCTTCTGGGAATGCAATGGGAACTAACGCAATAGTTTTTTCAATCGTTTTTGATTGAATAATATTTAACACAACATTTTTTTGTTTTAATTTCACTTCAAAATCAGGTAAAATCAATTCTGCTACAATTTTATTACCGTCTAACATTTTTCTAGAAATTTTTTCTGTTTCGATATTTTTGATACCGCTTAATATTTTTTGGGGTCCATAAACAGTAATTTTATCTTTTTTATTGATAATTTTATATTTAGTAAAATATTCTTCATCTTTAACAGATTCAAAACTGATGTTAAGTGATTTTTGTGCTTCCACTAATTTATCTAATTCAATTAAAAATGCTTGTTCCGTAGTAATCATCTCAAAATCAAAATTAATATTTTTGGGATATTTAAATTTTCGATTGGTAATTTCAACAAGATTTCCACCAACATTAAATTGGGAGGCATCAATTTCAAAAAAATTATTAGAGAGTTTTAATTTGAAAATATCCAAACCAGTGGCACGAATTGCCACTCCAACTTTTGGTAAATCTCTTGCGGATAAAATCAAATTTTTGGGAGTATTTATGAGATTAATTGGTACATTAATTTCTTGTTTATGTTCTCTCATAAACATTTGGTGAAACCATAGTAATACTGCAATAAATAGTGTTATTATCTTCAACAACAATCGATTTTTCATCTTCTATCTTTAATTATGCGGAACAACTTTCCGCCCATTTTAGAAACCTTATCATTATCATCATTCTTCCAATCTTTAATAGTCTGTTCAGTCAACATTACCAATTCTACGTCCTGACCGCGATCTTTACGTTGTGCAACGATATTCGCCAATTTTTTCATCGCTACCCAAATCGTTTTGATGCGTTGATCATCTGCATCTTCGAGCCATTCATAAATGTATGGAAAAACAACTATCGGATTTGCACGCAGAACTTGCGTGAGGATGTGGGAAATTTTCTTCTGCACCGCAACAGACTCATCATCAATCACTTTTGTTATAAATTTCATCACAAAATCTGTATTTTCTGCAGCAATATTTTCCATACCATGAAAAGATAAGGCACGCATATTTTCGTGCTCAGATTCCACCCATAACAACATTTTTTCTTTGGCGATTTGCGGAAACCTTCGCCACATTTCGTTAATGATAATTTCTGATTCCCACGGCACTTTATCAAAAACACTCTTAATGATTTCAAAAATATTTTCCGGTTTATTTTTGTTTAATTCCACTAAATAAAATAGTGCTGTCGCACGAATTCCATAAATTTTATGTTCTAGCATAGTTTCAGTGATTTTTTTAAGCTCTTTTTGATATTCACAAAAAACTAAATTTTTTCCTAAATATTCACGCACGAAATGGTTGGGCGTATTGGAAAATTCCACCAATATTTTTTCTGCTTTTTTGTGATGTTTCCTCTTTAATAATCCACAAATTTGATCTATTTTATCATTAATTATCTTTTGATCATCTTCATCTAATCTACCGATATTATTCAAGATATCTCCTTTTTTCAATAAAAAATTTTCGAGTAAAAGCGTAAGTTTAATTGCATAACGAACTCGTATTGTTCAAATCTTTCGTAGCACCACATTCGTCAATGAAATATTTTTATTTTTCTAGTTCTTTTTTGATATTTGCTGAAATTTTGCTCTTGTTATCATATTTCCATCTGTTGTCAATTTCCATCGTAACAGGTGAATTATTTTTGATATATTCGACGATAGCATCCCGTAAATCCTTCTCGTATCGGGTAATCTTTTCTTCTGGAATTTTCGTCAATAAAACTAATCCAGCATTACCTTGCAGCAAGAAATCTGTCGTCACAACTTTATAAATTTTATCGGCTTTCCATTCTTCACCACCGATAAGCAATTTGGAGATTCGGTTATAACTTTCGCGTTTCTTATTGATAACTACATTTATGCCAGCAACTCGTAAACCGTGTCGCGAACCAGAAACACGCATCTCAATAATTTCTTTTAAAAAATTGCCATCTACCTCGAACATCACAATTTTATTATCAAAAGGCATCACATCAAAAACATCACGGTATGTGATTGGACCTCTACCAATATCAGCACGGATTCCCCCCAAATTCATGAAAGCAAAATCAGCATCTGTGAATTCTTTCATCGCTTCACAAACAACATTCCCAATCACATTTTGAGGACCAACGCCAGCTTTAGAAAGATGGACAGCCGCTTCTCCAATTACATCCTTCATACCAGCTTCTGCTATTTTTTGCATTTCTAAAATTTTCGCCGAAACTTCTCTATTTGGAATCCATTCATCTTCAAAAAGGGTAATCATCATCCCTTCTCGAATGGCAGGCGTTTCATAACCAGAAATCGTTTTCGTCTCTGCATCAATTTTCAAAATAAGATGACCCACATTACTGCCCATAGCATAACCCTGCACTACTAAAGTGTGGTTGACCGGGTCTACCCACGGATCGGCAAAACCTTTGTGAATATGACCACCCACAAAAAGATCAATTCCTTCTACTTCGTGAGCTAATTCTTGCGCATCGTAACCCCATCTTCGCACTTCATTGGGCTTAGATTTATTAGATTTATAGCGACGATCATAAGCCGGTTGCGGATCATATGGGATCCCCATATGTCCAACCACAAAAATCAAATCTACTTGATCTCGAATTTTGGCAATATATTTTATTAATTCTGGTTTTGCAGGAAGCACATCAATATTAGCAATATGTTCTGGAAAACTCATCGTTTCCGTATCGGTAGTGGTTAAACCGATAACTCCAATTTTCAAACCCATTTTTTCATAAATTAAATACGGCGTCACATAATCTACTAACTCGCCTGTTTTTTTGTTAATAATATTACACGATAAAATAGGAAATTCAGCTTTTTTATAAGTTTCAATCAATTCAGCTTCTGAAATATCATATTCGTGATTTCCAACAACAGAGAGATCATAATTGACCATATTAAAATATGATATAACCGCATCGCCCTTACTCATCGTACCAATTGGGTGCCCTTGAAAGAAATCGCCAGCGTCCACAAGAAAGTTATCGCGGTTTTTACCGTTAGTTAAACTACGCACATTCTGGATGTAGGTTGCGGCACTACCGCCACCACCTAACATCGGTGGAAATTCTGGGTTCATAAAGGTAGCTTCGTAACGATCTATGCCACCGTGTATATCGTTTGTAAACATTACATCTAATAATAAATCTTCCGCAAAAAGTACCGAGAAAATAAAGAGAAAAAAGAAAATCTTTTTCATTTTATTACCTACCATTTATAGCTGATAGACGTTTGTAAATTCAAAAAAGTCTCTTTCACTAAATCTGGATTCGACCAATCACGGTCTTCAAAGTTAAGGTATTGTGGATTTGCCCAAAGTTCTTCATAATCGTAATTACTATCCATAAAAAGGTCGAGTGTTTCGTATTGACGATTGGTCAATTCTAACCCAAAATCGAAAATAAATTTATCCAAAATTTCAAAACCAGTTCCGACTGAAAATGTGGGAAGTGTGACTTTATCTGCGAATGTGAAACCATCGTGATTATTGAGAATATAATCAGTACGATAATTAAAGCCAAATCGGAATGGAATGGAATTTGTCAACTTGTGTTCCACTCCCAAATAAAAATTTGTTGCATCTTCGTAAAGTGAACAGACATCTGACCATTGTACAAATTCAACATCTAAATTAAAGTTCGTACGCATAATGTTGCGCGGTTGATAATTCAAACCGAAACGATATTTTGTTGGAATCACATAATCCCCAAAAGTAGGAGAATCTGTTGGAATATCTAAAGAATCGTATTTTGTGTAAACAAAAATCGTGCTGTCCACACCAAGCGTATCCATAACAAACCCGCTCACATCGAACTCTATTTTTGGAGTGAGCGAGATACCAAACATCATTCGTTCTGAAATTTGAAAATTTATACCAAATTGAGTACTAATTGCTTCAAAATTTCTCTCGGAATAATTAATTGAATTCTGCAAATCTCCCACTTGATTAATCGCCCAGTCATCCCAAATAATTTTTCTTTCTAAATGTGAATTTCCCGAAAGTTTGGAAAATGTAAATCCAAAAGTCGCGGGACTAATTTTACCAGACAAAATAAAACTTAATGCATCAATTCCACCCGTTCCGTTCAAATAATTTTTTGCTAAAATCGGTGGATAACCATTATTATCTGAATTTGCATTATTGCGAACTTGTTCAAAATAGTTTGATTCAAAATTAACAAATGGATGATAAACGACAGCGGCACTCATTGCTAATTGTGAAAAGCTTGCACGATAAAACGCACCAACTGCATAATCGTCATAAAAATTCGCATTGCTCACATAAGTAGCTTCACCAGAAAAACCATCGAAACTATTGTACATCGGTAAAGCACGATTATCTGTGTTTACCAAAAATTTTCCCGAAGTTTGAAAACCAAATTTCGATTTTACATTTACCAAATTTGCTGGATTTATTAAACTTTGAAAAAGATTCGCTCCTCCACAAATTGTTGCCGAGCCCATCGCAATTGAACGAGCATCCAGATTTTCCACAAAATTTCCCTCAAATCTATTCATAAGCGAATATGAAAAAAGAAAATTAACTGTTGTTACCAATATTATCAAAATGATGATTTTTTTCATCTTTCCTCCAAATTAAAATTTCCAATCCAACTGTAATCGGATAATGTTTTCTTTTCGTTCAACTGTTTTGAAATAGTATTCACCTTCTGCTGGGGTTTCATTGTAATCACGGAATTCTATTTCTCTTGTTTTAAATTGTTTGTATTTGTATTTTAGTGATAAATAAAGATTGTTAGAAATTTTACTATGAAGATTGAACCAGGTTTTCCAACCTTTATCAGTTTGCTCAAAATCAAGTTCAATATCTTCAAAATCCCAAAAAGATGCACCGTTGGCATACCAGAATGCAAATGAACCAACGATTTTAAGGTTTTCGCTAAATCGGTGAGTGTAATCGACATAAAGCATATCGCCATCTGTGAGGGTGTTAGCTTGCGCCATATCCGCACCACCCGGTTCTGCTGGATTCGAAAAAATTGACAAATAAGGTGGTTGGTTTACACAGGTATAAATGTAACCGAGTTGAATTTTATCGAAATTGGAAAGGTATGTCAAACATTTTAATTCGAGCTCATCAGCTTGAGATTTTCCCCTGTCCAAATCATCTTCATACCTTTTTATTTGTTCTTTGAAGCGCAACTTAAAACGCAGTTGGTGAATCGGTTTAAATTCGAGTTTCCCCTCAAATCGAATCCCTTTGCGTGCATCAGATTTCCTTTCCCATATGTCTAAATATGCTTTCGTCAAAGTCCACATTCTGTGAAATTGATAGCGTGTTTCAAAATAAAATCCTTTTTCGGCAGAAGGCTGAGCAGCATTATTGTAAATATCACCCAAAAGTGTATTGTTTAAGCCGTATTTTAATTTTTCGAAAACCGTATCGTCATAACGATTGCTTTCGGAAAAACTACGGTGGTAGGGATTATCAAAATCTAAATCGTAATCACGATAAAGTGAAAGAAAATAGACATTGTCATACTGTGCAAATGCGCTCATGAGAAGAGCTTGCGGATTATTGTTTTTGAATAAATCACGGTTGTTCAAAAGTTCAGCGTACTCACCTTGAAATGAGATGTTATGCAACACTGTACGCCAATCTACACCAAAAACACGACGGTAATTTCGATCGCCAAATTCGGCAGATTTAGTGGAATACATCGCAGAAACTTCGTTATCGGTAATCTTCCACTTATCGGTAGCGTAATCAATGTCGGAAATCAATAAATTGCGTAAATCATCACCTCCTGGAATCACGAAATCGCGACTGTAAATTGCTTCGTAACCACTGAAACCAAGATGTGTTCCGATAAACGGAGAGTATGCAAAATGGCCACCAATAAGTTTTTCGTTTATAGCATCCAAACGCGGTGCTATTTTTACATAATTTGTGTTGTCTATGTAATCATTAAAATAAAATTCTGCATCTTCTAATTCGTCATTTGAAAAGCGTTTGGTCATCGTGATAAAAGAAAACGCATCGTCATCTACGTCAAGTGAATCATTACCGTTGGTGTCATAAATTATCGCATCTTTGTCATCATCTGAAATGAAGAAAGATAAGTTAAAATCTTCTGTTTTCCAATCGAGTGCTAATCCCTTTAAAGAATATTCTTGCGTGCGAGAGACATCACCAATAATTCCCGTAATTCTCTTATTAAAGCCAAATCCGGTCTTGCGAGGACTGTAATAATCTGTATTTTCCATTACCAAACCTTCTCCAAAAGTAGCACGGTAATTGCCTGCGTATATTTTGAAATTATTGCGTCCAAAAAGGTTAAAATCATTTTCATAGCCAACAAAATATTTACTCTCGGCAAATGATAAACTAGCTCCTTTCTCTGAATCAAATAAAAATCCTGCTTTTAATTCATTTTTAAAACGTAATCGAAGTTTATTCATCACTTCTGCTCGGTCGAAATTCATATCAAAATATCCCCAATATGATTGGTCGGTGGCGTTTGGAATGGGGCTGCCATTTGCAAAACGCACCATACTCTCTTGGTACATCTCTTTTGCATCGTCTGAATAGGGTGAATCTTTGTACTTTATTTGATAATCAAAGAAAAATCTTTTTTCTGGAATAATGAAACCGCAATCAGATAATTTTCCAGCCCAAACATAAGGTGTACACACAACTTCACCAATTGGTGATGGTCTTTTGTATAATTTTCGAGCAACATGATAATAATTATTTTTTTCTTTCGAGTAATCTTTACTAATCGAATATTTATCTTTAAAATGAACATAATTTCCTAAATTTTTTGCACCATAATAGGATATTCCGGGTGTATGTCGCAAATCACGAATGTTCGAGAGAGTGTCACCTCGTGCTCGTCTTTTTAAAATAGCTGCCGCATCAATTGCAGACACATTTGGGAAATTCAAAATTTCCGAGAATGTCAGTCTGTTAATATTTTGCGGTGCCATCAAATGGTCTTCCCAAACATCGCTCATTCCCTCTTGAAGTCCTTCATTGCTACCTAAACGCTCCAAAAGATAATATATCTCATCGCGACGGGTAGCAGTATCATCTCGGTCATCAAAGTGAGATACGATGACAAGTGGCTTCAAAATGTTCAAATCATTTTGGTCGATTGATTCAATTTTTCTCAGCTCAAAAACATTTTCAAAATATTTGATGTAAAATCGATAATCTAAAATATCCTTCGCCTGTTTTTCCGAAATTGGAAGCTGTAAAAGCTCTTCCAAGTTAGCTGTATTCAAATCTAATTTTTCTGCAAATAATGAAATTGCAGACAAACAAATTATGATGAATATAATTTTTTTCATACTTTCCTCATTGCACTAAAATAAGCGAACGGAAAAATTTATTATGGGCTTATATTGTAAAGAAATTTGTCTAATATTTTCTAACTTTGAAAAAAGGTTTGACAAACAACTGCTCAACTCGATTTTTACACTTCATAAATATAAAGGAGCAAAATATGATAAAAAAAAAGAGTAAATTTTCACTCATTGAATTGTTGATGATTATCATGATTGTGGGCATTGTGCTTACTTTAATAATACCATTACGAACTGATTGGGTGAATAAAACAAAATTGGCAGAAGCAATTAGAAATGTACAAATTATTGCACGTGCAGATGCAGAATTTGAAGCTGAAAATGGGTATTTTATTTTCGAACACTCCGTGATGAAATTCGATGAAAACAAGGAATATTCTGGTGACGATCTTTTAAACATTAAAGACGAATTACAAAAATTTTCTGATGATTTTTTGTTCGATTATGCAGTTACAGACTCTACAGTTGTAGCCACTAGCAACAAAAATTTTGGTAAAGAAGGTGCTAGCATCTATTATTTTTTACCAAACGGCCCATTTGGTTTGAATAAAGACAAAATATCAAAAAACATTTTTGACCCAAACTGGTTACCATAACTTCACTTTTTTTCTAACCTTCAAGTTTTTACTTGAAGGTTTTTTTATGCGCCTTCCATTTAAAAAAATGTAATGTGATTTTTATAAGTCAAATTTGAATTAAAAACGAAGATTATTCAAAATAAAATATTGCTTTAATTGGGTCAATTTTAGAAGCTTTTAAGGCTGGGTATAATCCAGAAATTATTCCAATAATTACTGAAAATCCAATCCCTAATGCAACTCCCGCCATAGGAACCGGCAATGACATTTTAAGTGCAATCGACACAAGCTTAACTAATAATGATGAAATAACAATGCCAACAAATGCACCTATCAGCGACAGAATAACTGCCTCAAAAAGAAAATGAAGAAAAATATCTAACTCGGTCGCACCGATACTTTTACGAACGCCAATCTCTTTCATTCTTTCGTTTATAGAAATTAAGAGCGTACTAAAAAGTCCGATTCCACCCACAATCAATGAAATAGATGCAATCGCAAAAAGCGTCACATTCCATTTTTGCATAACATCATCAATTTCTTTCGTAATTTTCATCATAAATGCACCAATATCATTGAAAGAAAAATCGTGTGCCATATTGTGTTTTGCCAATAATTTTTGGGTGGTTTGCGTTTTCATTTTTTGAAAACCACCATCATCAAAAGCTTGTAAGTATATGTAATCAATCGCATCTTTCGAACGAAAATAAGCAGAACCAGTTGAGAGTGGAATGTACACTGCTTCCAGCTCCCATTTGCGTTCCCAATTATTGAAATTCATCCCATTTTGATTGAGCTCATCGTTATTTAAAACGCCAATAATTTGAAATCTATTTTTTCCAAAAGTAATCATTTTACCAATCGGATTTTTATTTTTAAAATATTTTTCGGCAAAATGAAATCCCAAAATGCAAACCTTCACACCGTTCGCCTCTTCAAATGAATTAAAAAATCTGCCAGATTTTAATTTGTATGTCTTTGTGTAAAAAAAATCGTTATTTGTAGCTGAAATTTTGACATTTTTTTTCTTTTGCTTAACATAATAAGTTTGCCAATTTTCGATGTAGCCGTAAATGTATTTCAAATCTACTTCTTTTTTGAGATATTGAAAATCGGAAGTTGTAAGCGGTTTTGCTTCTCTTTTCATTTGGAAAAATCTGCGTCTTCGATGAGGTGAAGTGCTTTGCTCACCACTCGAAGGATAAATTATGAGCGAGTTGTTCCAACCCATTTCACCCATTTTTGTACCAATCATTTTTTTCACGCCGTAAATCGTGGAAAACATTGTTACAACTGCAAACACGCCAATCGTGATTCCTAATAAAGTTAGGGCTGACCGCAATTTATGTGAAAATATATTTCGGAAACTACTGCGTAAACTTTCTCCTATCAACATTTATCAAACAACTTTTTTACCACATTTTGGGCATTTTTTGATGTTTTTAGGATGTTCTTCCAAATAGTAATGCCCACATTCTGGACAACTCAATTTTACAGGTTTGAAATTTGTAATAAATTTACATTTTGGATAATTCGTACAAGAATAAAACTTACCTTTTTTACTTTTTTTTTCAGTAATTTCGCCATCTTCGCAATCAGGACATTTGATACCAATCGTAAATGGTTTAGCAAATTTACAGGTTGGATAATCGGAACAAGCAATAAATTTCCCGAATCTACCAGTTTTTATAATCAAATCACTTTCACACTGCGGACATTTTTCGTCTAATTTTTCTGGTTCGACAATCTTAATTTTACCATTTTCATCTTTCTTGAAATTTTTGATATTTTTACATTCCGGGAAATTTGAACATGCCAAAAATTGACCATTCCTTCCCCATTTCAAAATCATTTCAGAATCGCATTTATCGCATTTATGTTCAGTTTTTACAATTAAATTTTGCTTAGCTTTTTTTAAATCTACATTTTCCATTAACTCCGAAAGTGAACTGAAATATTTCTTTAAAAGTTCGTGCCACTCAGTGTCGCCAATTTCAACTTTATCCAAACTATCTTCCATCTCAGCCGTAAACTCAACATTGAAAAAAGATGCAAAATTACTAACCAAAAATTTGTTAACCGTCATTCCTAAATCGGTCGGATGGAATTTTCGTTGTATCAACAGAACATAATTTCGGAGTCGAATCGTACTGGTTATGTTCGCATAAGTGGAAGGACGACCGATACCATTAGATTCTAATTCCTTAATTAAGGAAGCTTCTGTAAAGCGAGCTGGTGGTTTAGTAAATTTTTGCAAAGCATCTAATTTTTGACAGTTCAAAGCATCTTTTTCAACATAATTTTTATCAATATTTTCACCTAAAATAATGATTGAATGCGGATAAACTTTGGAAAAACCTTTTTCCAAAATCGTGCTACCTTTTGCTTCAAATGCGGTATTGCTAACCGCAATTTCCAATTTTGTAGAATTTAGTAAAATCGGGTTCATTTGCGTTGCCACAAAACGTTGCCAAATGAGCGTATAAAGTTTTAATTGCTCTTTAGATAAACCATCTGCGATGCTTTCTGGAGTCCGAAATGGACTGGATGGACGAATCGCCTCGTGAGCATCTTGGGCTGATTTTTTACTTTTGAAAACTGTTGTTTTAGCAGAAAGTTCTTTTTCGCCAAATCGTTCCGAAATCAATTTGCGACAAGATGCAATTGCTTCACTTGCAACTCGCAACGAATCGGTTCTCATATAAGTAATTAATCCAACTGCCTCACCAGCAATATTAATACCTTCATAAAGTTGTTGTGCAATGCTCATTGTACGCTTCGGTGAGTAACCTAAAACGCGTGATGCGTCTTGCTGAAGTGTGCTCGTAATATAAGGTGGAAGCGGACTCACCTTCCGTTTAGAAGCCACTATTTTCTGTAAAATAAATTCATTTTTTTTTATATCTGCAAAAATTTTATCAGCTTCTTCTTTATTTGACAATTCTGCTTTTTTGCCATCAATTTTCGTTAATATTGCTTTGAATGAAGCCAATTCATTTTTATTCAAATTTGCTTCAATTTTCCAATATTCTTTTGGTTCAAATTTTTGAATTTCATCTTCTCTTTCGCAAATAATTCGTAACGCCACCGATTGCACACGACCGGCACTGAGACTTTTGGTAATAACTTTCCACAAAAACGGACTAACATTATAGCCAACAAGGCGATCCAAAATACGGCGTGCTTGCTGAGAATTAACCTTATTTTGGTCGATTTTTGTCGGATTACTTATCGCCTTACGAATGGCATCTTTGGTGATTTGGTTAAAAATAATGCGATAAATATTTTTATCTTTTATCTCTTTTTTCAAGCTTTCTACCAAATGCCACGCAATAGCCTCTCCTTCCCTATCGTGGTCAGATGCGAGATAAATGTTTTCGGCTTCTTTGACGGCAGTTTTTAACTCTTTCACTATTTTTTTTTGTCTTGTGTCAGAAACGTATTTTGGTTTAAAGTTTTTTTCAATATCTACCCCGATTGTTTTTTTCGGTAAATCACGAATGTGTCCCATCGATGCCTTGATGTTATATTTTCCTTTCAAAAATTTACCAATTGTCTTCGCTTTTGTCGGTGATTCCACGATAATTAAATCTTTTGCCATTAGTTTACCTCTTCAAATTTTACGCTTTCTTGTATCGATAAAAATTCCATTGCATCTTTGTTGGGAAGCTTATCCATTCCAGAAAAAACAACAAAGTCAAGAATGTCGTCTATCATTTTTTTTGAAGCTTTTCTGCGTGTTATTTTGCAAAATTGCGCTGAAATATTAATCATATTCTCAAAATGATGTGATGTGATGGTACCTGAATTTACGAGTTTCACCAAATATCCAAAAGCTTCTGTAGTTATTACTTTTTTTTCTTCAACCGACATAATTCGGTTGTATGATTTTTTTTTTGACATAATATTTCTTCTGTAATTATCAAAATCATCACGTGATAAACCCATATCACGCAAATCTTTATCACTCGGTTTTTCTTTCAAAATAATTTTAGATAATTTTTCTAATTTGAGATTTGACATATTTTTCAACCCTTATTTACTGTATTTTACCACAACATTTCTTATATTTTTTACCACTACCACAAATGCATAAATCGTTCCGACCTGGTTCTTTGTCAACCTTTCTCGGTGCTTTTTTTTGAATTTCACCTCTATCGGGGTAAACTTGTGGTTCTTTTGGTTTTGAAATTTCGAAAGCAGAACTTGACTCGTGACGCTGTTTTGCCATTTTAATAAAATCTTGAATATTTTCGGGTGCAATTAAATAAGTAGTAAATACTTTTTGTGCCACATTTTTGTTGATATTCGCAATTAAATTTTGAAACAAATTGAAACTCTCTTTTTTATATTCAATTAGTGGATCCTTCTGTGCATAAGCCCGAAACCCAATTCCCTCTTTCAAAAGGTCCATTTCGTGCAAATGATCACGCCAAAGTTCATCTACAACCGAAAGTAAAACACGCCGCTCAATTTCGCGCATTTGTTCGCTCGATAATTCTGTTTCTCTCCTGTCATAAGCTACAGTTACTTCATTTTGAATTTTGGAAATCAGGTCATCAATGTTTGAACTTTCAACTGCTTTTTTGGAAATTTTCACATTGAAATTATTGGCAAACCACCTCAAAATTTCGGCAAGTGGCCAATCTTCGTAAAAACTTTCAATTTCGATAAAACTCCTCACAACTTCGGAAACTGTATCTAATAACATTTCTACAATTTCATATTTCAAATCGTAACCACGCAAAACATTGCGGCGATAAGTGTAAACTACTTCGCGTTGTTGATTCATCACTTCGTCATATTTTATAAGCTGCTTACGACTTTCAAAATTGTAAGATTCCACACGGGTTTGTGCTTTTTCAACTGCTTTTGTCATCCATGGATGCGTAATGGCTTCGCCATTTTTCAAACCCATTTTTTGCATCATCAAACCCATTCGTTCTGAACCAAATAAACGCATCAAATTATCTTCTAATGATAGATAAAATCGGGAAGTGCCTGGATCACCTTGCCTTCCACTTCGCCCACGTAATTGCCTATCAATACGACGACTTTCGTGGCGTTCCGTTCCGATTACATGTAATCCATCAAGCGGTTTCCCAAAAGGATTAGCATCAGATATTTTTCTGTCACATTTCAAGTATTCTGCTTTATTTTGGGTAACTACACTTTTTCCCAATTTGATATCCGTTCCACGGCCGGCCATATTTGTTGCAATTGTAACAGAACCAGGCTGGCCAGCATCTTTCACGATTTCCGCTTCTTGCTCGTGATACTTCGCATTCAAAACATTGTGCGGAATATTACGACGGCGTAACAACCTACTCAAAGTTTCAGAAACTTCTACCGTCACAGTCCCAATTAGCACTGGTTTTTTGACTTTATACCAATGTTCAATCTCATCAATAATGGCATTATATTTTTCATTTTTAGTAAGATAAATCACATCATTATGATCGATACGCGAGATTGGCAGATTAGTAGGAATCTCCAAAACTGGGAGATTGTAAATTTCCATAAATTCTTCTTCTTCCGTAATCGCAGTTCCCGTCATACCAGCCAATTTATCGTACATTCGAAAATAATTTTGAAGTGTAATTGTGGCATAAGTTTGCGTTGCTTCCTCAATCTGAACGCCTTCTTTCGCTTCCAAAGCTTGGTGCAAACCGTCACTAAATCTGCGACCTTGCATCATACGACCAGTAAATTGATCCACAATCATCACTTTATTTTCGACAACCACATAGTCCACATCTTTTTCAAACATCATATACGCCTTCAAAAGCTGTTTGATGTTGTGTAGTTTCTCACTTTTATCAATAAATTCTGAAGTAATGATATCTTTCCGTTTTGCTTTCTCTTTTGCGGAAATTTCATTATTGGAGTCAATTTCAGATAGAAGCTCGTCAAGTTGTTGCATCACAAATAAATTGGGGTCTTTTTCGGCAACAAAATCATTCCCTTTTTCAGAAAGCTCGACGCTATTTTGACGCTCTTCAACCGTAAAAAATAGCTCAGCGTCAATTTCGTGCATAATTTTATCGCGCAGGTAATATCCCTCATAATCAGTTACCAACTTCTTCATTTCACCATCTTTCATCAGCTTTATGAATGATTTATTTTTCGGAGCAGCACGTTTGACAAGAAGCAATAATCTGCCAACTTCATCAGCTTCATATTCGGCATTATTAAGCTTATTTTTAATTTCAGACAGGAAACGCTTTACCATCACATTTTGTGTATTCACTAACTTTTGAATTACCGCTTTGTACTCGATGTAAAAATTCTTACTCTCTTGAACTGGTCCACTCATAATAAGTGGTGTCCTAGCTTCATCAACGAGAACGCTATCCACTTCATCTACGATAGCAAATTGATGATTTCGTTGCACGAGAGAATTTTCTGAAACTGCCATATTATCACGTAAATAATCGAAGCCAAACTGACTGTTCGTTCCGTAAGTTACGTCACTATAATATGCTTCCTTCCGAGCTAAATTATCCATTCCACCAATAATGCACCCAACCTTCAAATCGTGAAATGTAAAAATAGGTGTCATCCATTCGGAGTCACGCTGAGCAAGATAGTCATTTACTGTGATAAGGTGCACACCACGACCCAAAAGTGCGTTCAAAAAAAGGGGCATTGTAGCAACCAAAGTTTTACCTTCACCCGTTGCCATTTCAGCAATTTTACCCTGATGAAGTGCAATTGCACCAATTAATTGCACATCAAAAGGTACCATAAACCACTCTTCTTCATCACCTCTAACTTCATATTTGTAACCGATAAGACGCTTGCAAGTTTCTTTGATTATCGCAAAAACTTCTATCAAATTTTCATCCAACAAATCTTGTGTATGTTGCTTCAAATTTTGCGAAAGTTTATCGATATTGTTACCGATGGTGATTCGTTTCGATTCATCAGCTTCTGTCTGATATTTCTTGCGTAATTCAAGCAATTCATCTTCTTCAATTTTTAGCGTTGCTTGAATTTCTTGTTTAATTTTCTGAATTTTTTCCTTCAACTCAGCATCAGAACTTCCTGATAAAAAGGTACATTTTTCATTTATTTCATCAACAAGTGGTTGAATCTTCTTTATTTCGCGTTCAACTTTGTCACCAAATATCTTTTTCAATAAATTATTTAACATTTTTTTATCCGTATATTTAATTTGGGTCATTCTTTTTTGCAATATTTCTGTGTCAAATCTAAAATTTACTTTTAATCTTGACGAAAAAACCAACAATTCGTTTATTGAAAAAAATTTTTCGGAGGAAAAAATGAAAAAAAACATTCTTTATTTTATCATGTTAGTTTGTGCAGTCACTCTTTTTGCGGAAGGATTTTCTATCAAAAGTCCAGTTGGGAATTTTGAGTTAG
>CAZWYK010000008.1:0-17482 GCA_964638205.1 uncultured Candidatus Cloacimonadota bacterium
TTTTCACCCCTACTTTTTCTATTTCTCAAATCTTAGAAATCTAACTCAGCTTGTTTATCACTTTCTGAATCGTCCATTTCTTCTTCATTAGAATTTTCTACTACTTCTGTTTCTATCGTTTTTTCTGCATTCTCAATCAATGTGTTTTCGGAATCGATATTCACATTTTCTGAACTTGCAGGAACTTCTTCTTCATCTAATTCTTCTTCTGCCAAAATGCGTGCTAAATCATAAACTTTATCGTCATCATTCAAAGTAATGAGTCGCACTCCTTGCGTGTTTCTACCAATTACAGAAATACGGTCAACTGCCTGACGGATAATCATTCCATTTTTGGTAACAATCATCAAATCATCATTATCTACAACTTCCAGAAGTGAAATTAGTTTACCATTTCGTGCGGTTGTTTTGAGTGTTATGACACCTTTTGAACCGCGTTTTGTTACATTATAACCACTAATTTCGGTGCGTTTCCCATAGCCGTTCTCACTAATAGAAAGCAAAGTTCCTTCTCTTTTGATGATGACCATCGCCACTACTTGATCGTTGTCGCGTAGTGTGATTCCTTTCACACCTTGAGAATTTCTACCCAAAGGACGGCAATCTGTTTCGTGGAAACGATTTGCAAAACCATTACTAGTTGCCAATAAAATGTCATTCTCACCTTCAGTAATTTTAGCTTCGATAAGTTGGTCGCCATCAATCAATTTTATCGCAATAATTCCATTTACGCGTGGGTGTGAAAATGCTTTCAATTCCGTCTTTTTGACGATTCCATTTTTGGTTGCCATCGTCACGAAATGAGGATCTTCAAAATTACGAACAGTTACAAAAGCTTCAATCTTTTCATCTTTTTCCAATTGTAATAAATTCACAACTGCTTTTCCACGAGCCAATCTACCAACATTCGGAATACGATGAACTTTGAGCCAATGACATTTTCCAAAATCTGTGAAGAACAAGATATAAGCGTGAGTTGAGGCTACAAAAATGTTCTCTATGAAATCTTCTTCTTTCAGGTTACTGCCAGAAAGCCCTTTTCCGCCTTTTAGTTGTGTTCGATAAGTACGAATTGGAAGACGCTTGATATAACCTTGGTGTGATATCGTTACCACCATCTCTTCGTCAGCAATCATATCTTCCGTATTAATATCAGCTGAACCATCTAAAATTGTGGTTTTACGCAAATCGTTATATTTTCCTTTTATCTCGTTAATCTCATCCTTGATGATATTCATCCGCAATTCAACTTTACTTAAAATATCTTTCAACTTTTTGACTAATTTCACAATTTCGTTATATTCATTTTCTACTTTTTCGCGTTCCAAACCTGTCAATTTTTGCAATCTCATCTCCAAGATTGCTTTTGCTTGAATTTCGGAAAGTTTGAACTTTAACATCAATTGTTCACGAGCTTCATCTGCATTTTTTGAAGCACGAATTGTTTTGATAATTGCGTCTATATTATCAAGTGCAATTCTGTAACCTTCTAAAATGTGCAATCTTTGCTCTGCTTTATTGAGTTCAAATTTCGTACGACGCGTAACCACTTCGTGACGGAAATCAACAAAATTTTGCACCATATCTTTCATATTTAGCACTTGCGGAATGCCCTTCACAAGTGCTCGATTGTTCACACTAAAGCTAGATTGAAGTTGAGTATATTTATACATTTTTTGCAAAACTGTATCGGCATCATAATTACGCTTCACAGTAATAACAAGTCTCATTCCTTGACGACCAGATTCATCACGCACATCACTAATCCCTTCAATTCTGCGTGTTTTCACAGTTTCCACAATTTTATTGATAAGGTTTGTTTTATTCAGCATATATGGAATTTCAGTAATCACAATCATTTCAGACCCATTATCTTTGCGTTCTATTGCCGCTCTACCGCGCATAATAACGCGACCGTGTCCCGTTTCAAAATATTCTTTGATACCGCTCCTACCAATGATGAAACCACCGGTTGGAAAATCTGGTCCACTTATATATTTAATAAAATCAGCAGGTTCTATTTCTGGGTTTTCAATGTAAGCAATAATGCCATTGCAAACTTCTGCAATGTTATGAGGTGCCATATTGGTAGCCATTCCCACTGCAATACCAGAAGAACCGTTTACTAATAAATTTGGGAATTTAGATGGGAATACAGATGGCTCTTCACGCGTGTCATCGTAATTTGGATGGTAATCTACTGTATCTTTATCAAGGTCACTCATTAAATCTACTGCTGTTTTTTGTAATCTTGCTTCTGTATAACGCATTGCCGCAGGCGGATCACCATCTTGCGAACCAAAGTTACCTTGCCCATTTATCAGGGTGTAACGTAAACTCCAATCTTGTGCCATTCTAACCAAAGTAGGATAGACAACTTGCTCACCGTGTGGATGAAAGTTACCAGATGTATCACCAGCAATTTTTGCGCATTTTCTAAAACCTTTCCCAGGTGCTAAATTCAATTGATGCATTGCATAAAGAATTCTCCGTTGAGATGGTTTGAGACCGTCACGAACATCTGGCAAAGCACGTGCCACAATTACACTCATCGAATATTCTAAATACGATTTTTTCAGAACATCTTCTATTTCCAACAACTCTATTCTTGATCTATCATGAATCATAATTTCACCCCTTTTTATGAAATTTCGTCGATATCGACATAATGTGCATTTTCTTCAATAAATTTACGGCGCGGTTCCACTTCGTCACCCATCAAAATGGTAAACATTCTGTCTGCTTCAATCGCATCGTCAATCTGCACTAATGTGAGAATTCTTTTTTCTGGGTCCAAAGTGGTTTCCCAAAGTTGATCTGCATTCATCTCACCTAAACCTTTATATCTTTGAACATGAACGCCTTTCGAACCAATCTCTTCTAAAATTTTATTACGCTCTTCAATGGAATGCACATAATGTTTTTTCTTACCCTTCCTAACGAGGAATAACGGTGGTTTTGCGATGTAAACGTGTCCTTCATCCACGAGTGGACGCATATAGCGGAAGAAAAATGTAAGAAGCAAAGTAGCAATGTGCTGACCATCCACATCGGCATCCGCCATAATTATTACTTTGTCATAACGCAGTTTTGAAATATCGAATTCTTCGCCAATTCCAGCTCCTAGTGCCAAGATAACTGGTTGAATTTTATCATTATTGAGTACTTTATCAATGCGTGCTTTTTCAGTGTTCAACATTTTACCCCAAAGTGGTAAAATTGCTTGGAACGTTCTTTCGCGTCCCATTTTTGCTGAACCACCCGCGGAATCTCCCTCCACTAAAAATATTTCGGTTTGAGATGGGTCTTGAATAGAGCAATCAGCTAATTTCCCCGGAAGTGAGCCACTCTCTAAAACAGATTTACGACGTGTTAATTCACGCGCTTTCCTAGCTGCCTCACGAGATCTCGCCCCCAAAATTGCTTTCATTGCGAGAAGCTTTGCAACTTTTGGATTCTCCTCCAAAAATTCGTTCAGCTTTTCGTAAACTATTGAACCAACGATACCGTCAATTTCGCTATTTTGCAGTTTTGTTTTGGTTTGTCCTTCAAATTGCGGATCGGACAATTTAACGCTAATTACTGCGGTCATTCCTTCGCGAATATCACTTCCAGAAGGCGTAACTTTCTCATTTTTCAACAAATTTCCGACCTTAATATAACTGTTGATAGCACGCGTTAATCCAGCTTTGAAACCGCTCAAATGCGTACCACCTTCAATCGTGTTAATATTATTCGCAAAGCTACTAATTGATTCTTGGAATCCTTCGTTGTACTGAATGGAAACTTCAAATTCTGTATCTTCTTTCTCACCAGAAATGTAAATTGGTTCCTCAAAAATCACCTTTTTATTTTCATTTAGATATTTCACAAATGAATTAATTCCACCTTCATATTGAAAATCATGAGTTTTTTGGGAAATTTCATCTTTTAAAATAATTTTTATCCCTTTATTTAAAAAAGCCAATTCACGCAAACGAACTGAAAGATAATCAAAACTAAACATAGTAGTTTCAAAGATAGTGTCATCTGGCATAAAGGTTACTTTTGTACCAGTTTTAGTGTTCTTTCCGATTACTTCAACATCTTTTTGGGGAATGCCTGTTTCGTAATATTGATGATAAACTTTACCATCTCTATAAATTTCAACATCAAGTCTTTTAGATAGTGCATTCACTACTGAAACACCAACACCGTGCAAACCACCTGAAACTTTGTAAGATTTATCATCAAATTTTCCACCGGCGTGCAGAACTGTCATCACTACTTGAACTGCTGGAATGTTTTCTGAACCATGCTTTTCAACTGGAATCCCACGCCCATTATCTTCTACTGAGACACTACCATTTTCGTGCATCACAATTGTAATCGTATCACAATATCCGGCAAGTGCCTCATCAATACTATTATCTACAACTTCATAAACGAGATGATGAAGTCCACGCTCCGTGGTTCCGCCAATATACATCGCTGGTCTTTTTCTTACTGCCTGCAGCCCTTTTAGGACCTTGATATTATCCGCTGTGTATTTGGATTCTGCCATAAAATTCTCCTTTAAAATTTCATTTATTTATTATTATTCTCATTCCTTAAACTGGGGACTATTGCATTTTTACAGCGAAAGGTGTCAACTATTTTATTTACATAAAGTTACATTATTTTTCATTTATTTTATTTTATCTTTAATTAAACAGCTAACTACCTTATTTATAAGGTTTTACGATACTATCTTCAAAAGCACCATTTAAATGGTGCTTTTGAAAATAAACATAAATGATTATTCTTTGCTTAATCGTCTAGTAATCCACCCCAATCTTCAGTCGATTTTTCTTGCGAAAAATTACCCATACTAACGATTACTTCAACTTCACCTCTTTTGGATATGAGCTTATCTGCCATTGGTTGAGAATAAATTATTCTGTCTTTTTTTACATCTTCAGAATAACGGTAAGTTTTTTTACCCAAACGTAAACCTGCATTTTGTAATTTTAACTTTGCCTGCAAAACCGTTAAATTCTCCAAAAATGGAATTCTCACCATTTCTGGGCCCAAACTAGCTGTTACCTCAATCGTTCTGTTTTTTTTCGTTTTAAGTCCAGATTTTGGCTTTTGAGAGACAATATAACCACGCGGAATTGAATCGGAATAAACTTTTTGCTCTAATCGAACAAACAATTTCATTTTACGACACTGTTTTCTAGCAACATCAAACTGCACATTTTCTAGGTTTGGAACAAATACTTCATTCTTATGACCTACCACCATCTTCATCACTAAGTTTGTCGCAAAAAAAGCAACAATAAAGATTATTAACATCGCTACAAGCGAGATTATGATAGGCATTAAAGGTTGAAATTTACCTAATTTAATTCGTCGATATTTTTTCATTTATATCTCCTATACATTTTTCTGTAATTTCGCGGCAAAAGCACCATCTGTGTCATCTTTAAATGGCAAAGTTTTCAAAAAACCATTTTCTGTAAATTCTTTTGAAATATTATTTGAAGCCGAAATTAAAGTAAAATTTTTATTTTTATCTAAAAAATTCTGCACCATATTTTCATTCTCACTTTCATTCAAAGTACAAGTGCTGTAAACCAAATAACCACCAGGCTTCACAAATTCTGCACCCGTTTTCAATGCTTGTTTTTGTAATTTTAGAAGTTGCTTCATATCCTGATTCTTCTGCCAACGCAATTCTGCTTTTTTCTGAAAAACACCCCAACCTGAGCAAGGTACATCCAAAAGAACGCGATCGAAAGCCGGTGCAACGGGACCAAACTGAAACGCATCAACTGAATTAAGCTGAATATTAGAAATTCCTAAACGTTTCAAAGCCTGCTTCATTCGTTTCATTTTGTGAGGGTATTTATCAATAGCAACAACCTCTCCGTGACCATTCATTAATTCCGAAATATAGGTAGATTTGCCTCCCGGTGCGGCAAATAAATCTAAAATTGATTCATTTTGTTGTGGGTCCAAAAGTTCAACAACCAATGCTGCCGAAGTATCTTGAATCGAGAATAAACCATCTTTAAATGCCTCACAATTCAATACTTTTCTCGCTTGATTTGAGAGCAAAATATTAGATGAAATTTCACTTTCCGAAAATTCTATCTGTTTATTTTCAAAATATTTCATCAACTCAATTTTGGTAATTTTCAGATTATTCACTCTGATGTGAAGTTGGGGAACATCATTAAAATAAAGGCACAGTTCCTCTGTTTTTTCATCTCCCCATTTTTCCAACCAGCGTTCAATTATTTTTTTTGGAAAAGAATATTCAAGTGATAACCTTACTGATGTATTTTCTGGATATTCAATTTTTGGATTACGCAAATAGCTGCGTAAAACAGCATTTACAAAATTACCTACTTTATTATTGAAGTTTTTTTTCGCCAAGACAACAGTTTCATTTAACGCCGCATGGTCAGGAATTTTATCGCTATATATTATTTGATATAATCAAAAATAAATGAGATATTTTATTTTTTTGTCGGTTTTGTAAAATCGCTCTTTATCTGTAAATTGCATTGCGATATATTCCAAATTTTTCTCCATTTTTATCACACCTTTTACCAAAAAATAGAGTAAATCTGCATTCTCTCCGGCGGCACGTAAACGCTTCGCCATTTTTTCTAGCAATTTATCGGAAAAAAGTTGTTTGGAAAGAACCGTTGTGATTATACTATAAGCTTCCTTGCGAATATCCATCTACTATTTCCTCATATTATAGAGCGATTTCATTACCATTTTTATCGCTTCTTCTGAGCTGGTAAATTGGTGATTTTGAGAAATTTCGGCAATCGCTTTTTTAATCTCAAATCTTTTGTAACCCAAAGTAACAAGTGCAGTTTCAGTTTCATGGAGAATATCTCTTTCGACGGCATTAGCAGTCATAAAATCATCGCCGACTTTAATATTTCCAACTTTATCTTTCAACTCGATGACGAGTCGTTCTGCTGTTTTTTTGCCAATACCCGGCACGGTGGAAATCAACACAATATCACCAATTTGAATAGCACGAATTAAATCGTTTACCGAAATCCCAGAAAGGATTCCTAATGCTATTTTTGGTCCTATTTTAGAGATAGAAATTAACTGTTGGAAAAGCTGTTTCTCTGCTGCCGTCAGAAATCCGTAAAGTCGCACTCCATCATTTTGGTTAAACGAATAGTAGATAAAAATCTGCAATTGCTCATCAATTTGTGGTAATTTATCGAAAGTACTGAGCGACACATTCACTTCGTAACCAACTCCACCACAATCAATCGTGATAGCAGTTGGCAATTTAGACGACAATTTCCCTTTCAAATATGCAACCATTTTACCTCCTTTTAAAATTGAAATTTATTTTTATTGAATTCACATAAAGCCACAGCCAGTGCATCCGTTGCATCTTGACTTGAAGTTGTTAAATCGAGATTTAAAATTTTTTGTACCATATATTTCACTTGTTCCTTGGAGGCATTTCCATTGCCTACAACTGCCTTCTTTACTTCGCGTGGCGAATATTCATTTGTTTGAATTTTGTTCTGAGCTAAAGTTAGTAAGATCACACCGCGAGCGTGTCCCAATGTGAATGCTGAACGAATATTTTTCCCATAAAAAATAGTTTCGACTACCGCAATATCTGGTTTATATTTTTGAATAATTCCATCTAGTTCTTGATGAATCAAAACGAGCCGCTCTTGAAATGTTAATGATTTTTTTAAATTCAAAGCATCACAACCAGCAGCAACTATTTTCCGTTTTTCAATTTCCAAGACACCGTAACCAAGATTATAACTGCCAGGGTCGATTCCTAATATTATCAATTATACTCCAAGATGGAATATTATTCGTTAGAAAGTTGCTCTAATATTTCGTCTGAAATTTTGCAATTTGCGTAAACCTTTTGCACATCATCACAATCTTCTAATGCATCAATCAGTTTTATCAAACTCGAAGCAAAATCATCTGCATTTACCGTATTTTTTGGTAAACGCGTCAATTCAGCTTTATCGATTTGATAACCATCTGTTTCCAATTTTTGGTGAATATTATGCAATTCTGCGTAAGGTGTAACTATTTGATAAACATCATCTTCTGCAACAAAATCATCTGCACCAGCATCAAGTGCAATCATCATCATTTCATCTTCATCGAGATTATTTTTTGCAATCTCAATTAAGCCTTTTTGGTCAAACATCCATGCTACTGCTCCGTTTTCCGCCAAATTACCACCGTATTTTGAAAACATATGACGTATTTCAGCAACAGTTCGCTGTTTATTATCTGTCAAAGTTTCCACAATAATTGCTACTCCATTTTGGCCGTAACCTTCATAAGTATGATTTTCATATCTCACACCTTCCAAGTCACCTGTTCCTTTTTTGATGGCTCGTTCGATATTTGAGCTTGGCATATTTGCACTTTTTGCAGAAGATATTGCTAATCGTAAGCGTGGATTTATATTTGGGTCTCCACCACCATCTCTCGCGGACACCATAATTTCACGCACGATGCGTGTAAAGATTTTACCGCGTTTGGCATCAGCAGCACCCTTTTTATGTTTTATCGAACTCCACTTATTATGACCAGACATCGCTCCTCCAAAATAAAAAAACCTTGCAGAAATTTCTGCAAGGTTTTTCTAAAATACTTAATCTTCTTTATTTGCGTCTGCAATAACTTTTTTTGCGATATCACTAGGAACTTGTTCATAATGAGCAAACTCTTGAGTAAATTTTCCACGACCTTGCGTGAGTGATTTCAAAGCTGGATAATAACCCATCAATTCCATCAGTGGCATTTCAGCATTCAAAATTTGTTTTTTACCTTTCTGTTCCATTCCTTGAATTCTACCGCGGCGCGTAGAAATATCTCCCATTACATCACCCATATATTCATCTGGAATAATAATTTGCACTTTGTGAACAGGCTCAAGCAAAATTGGTTTTGCGGTTTCAAATGCTTTTTTGAGAGCACCCCAAGATGCTATTTTAAATGCCATCTCAGATGAATCTACATCGTGGAAAGTACCGTCATAAACATCTACAGAAATATCCACAATTTGATTTCCAGAAACAATACCTTTGCCTACAATTTCTTTCAAACCTTTTTCAATAGCCGGAATAAATTTACTTGGAATTCTACCGCCCACAACCGAATTGATAAATTCAAAACCTTCACCACCTGGACGAGATTTCACACGAAAATAAACTTCAGCGTACTGCCCTTTTCCACCAGATTGTTTCTTGTGTTTGTATTGCACATCGGCAGAACCAGCAAGCGATTCTTTATAAGGAACTTTCGGCGTATTCAATTCAGCTTCAATTTTATACCTGCTTTTTAATCTCTTTTTGAGGAGAGAAATTTGTTGTTCTCCAATTCCAGAAACCACATTCTCTGCAGTCTCTTTATTCATTGTCAAAGTCAAAGTAGGATCTTCGTCCAAAAGTTTATGAAGGGCAGAACCAATTTTATCTTCATCATGTTGATTTGCCGCTTTGATAGACTGCCAGAAAACTGGAGTTGGCATTTCGAGAGCTTTCAATTGAATATCTGTGCCATTTTTAGCAATCGTATTGAAACTGCGCGCAACTTTCATTTTTACTAACGCACCAATCTCACCCGCTTTCAACTCACTAACTTCTTTCCTGCTGCTTCCAAGTGCTGTGTAACATGCACCAATTCTATCTTTCTGGTTTTTTTCTGGAATGTAAACATCTGTTCCGCTACTCATTGAGCCAGAAAAAACTCGCACATAATTGATGTCACCAACTTTTGGATCGGAAAAAGATTTAAACACATACGCAAATAAATCGCCAGTTGCGTCTAATTTCAAAATTTCATCTTTACCATCTTTTTGAACAGTAATTTCATTCATTTCAGCTGGCGATGGAAGATATTCCACAATCGCATTCATCAAATCTATAACACCAGTATCACTAGTAGCAGAAGTTGCGAAAACTGGCAATAAAGAGCCGCTATTGATTGCTTTTTTCAAGCCGGTTGACATCTCTTCTTTAGAAAGTTCGCCTGACTCGAAATATTTTTCCAAAAGTGCATCATCACTTTCGGCAACAGCTTCCATCAATTCCATTCTGCTCTCTTCAACCTTATCATTCATATCAGCTGGAATTTCTATCTCTTTTCCATTTTTGAAAGCTTTACCCTTGGCGATATCTACGACACCTGCAAAACGATGCTCGCTACCAATAGGAATCAAAATTGGAGTTGGATTCAAATCTGTATTTTCACGAATTCCTTCGAGTGCTTTGTAAAAATCTGCACCTTCGTTATCCATTCTGTTAACAACAAAGCCTTTTACTTTTGAGGAATTTTCGAGTAACTCAATCGATTTCTCTAAGGTTACATCGAATTCTGAAGCACCATTTGCCACAAATAAAATAGACTCAGCTGCAATAGATGCAGATAATTGTTCCGAACTAAAGTCCACTAAACCAGGTGCATCAAGAATATTGATTTTACACTTTTTCCAATCAAAATTTCCTACACCCAAAATAACAGAAGCCTGTCTTTCGACCTCTTCTGGGCTGAAATCCATCACTGTATTTCCATCTTCAATTTTCCCAATTCTAGTCGTTGCTTTTGCGTTGAACAGCATTTGCTCAACTAAACTTGTTTTTCCAGCACCAGTAGCACCAACAAAAGCAATATTTCTAATATTTTTCATAAATCCTCCGAGTATTCAGTTGTTCAATAAAATTTTACCAGCTTAATTTGTCAATGCTCACTTTTTATAATAATAATTTTTCCGATTTTAGTATCTGAATTAAAAAAATACTGAATAAAAAAATAAAGTTGCTCTCACTTTAAACGCGGAAGTTTTTACCTGTTTTGCTCATTAATTACACTTCATGATTATCTTTTTGCAAATTCATAAATATTAGCTACAAATATATTCATAAAGTTCGATGAATTCTATTTCTGTAAAGGTTTCACCACGACGTGTTAAATCAAATTTCTCCGACAGCTTTTCAATTTCTTCTTTCGTGAATATTTCACGAAAATTGCGCCTCAACATCTTGCGGCGGTTTTTGAATGCGACTTCCACTATTTGCCAAAATTTTTCTGCATTTTGTAATTTTGGCATCTCTTTTCGTGGAGTCAAAATAATGATAGATGAATCTATTTTTGGTGGCGGATAAAAAGCATTTGGCTTGATTGTAAAACCATATTCCACATCAAAATAAAACTGCATTTTCAAAGTTAATCGGCCGTAACTTTTCGTGCCTACTTTCGCACTAATTCTTTCCGCAACTTCTTTCTGAATCATTACCACCATTTTAGAAAAATTTTCGGCATATTTAGCAGTTGTAAATAAAAATGGCGAGGTAATCTGATACGGTAGATTAGCTACAATTTTTATCTTTTCATTCGAAAAGTATTTTTGCCAATCTGTTTTTAAAATATCTTGTTTTACTAAGTTTATTTTATCTCCAAACCTATTTTCTAAAAGAGGATACAGATTTTTATCAATCTCAAAACAAGTTAAATCACAATCATATTTCAATAGTTCTTCGGTCAAAACACCGCTACCCGGTCCAATTTCCCAAACCTTTTCATTTGGAGATATTTCGGCAATTTTGGCAATCTTTCGTACAATATTGGCATCTTTCAAAAAATGCTGCCCTAAACTTTTTTTATGTCTAAACTTCATGTTTCATTTCACTCAAAATTTTTTGAACATCATTTTTATTATATTCATATTCGACATTACAAAAATGACATTGTATTTTCAAAATTTCGTTGTCTTCAATCGCTTTTTTTAGCTCATTCTTGGGAAGCAATTTGATGCCATTCAGGAATTTTTTCTTTGAACAATCACAATTGTAATCAACTTCGTTTGAGCATTTTAACTGCGGATTTAAACCCTTCAAAATAAAATTTTCGACAAGTTCATCAATTGTATAACCAATATCTAACATATCGGTAAAATTGGGGAATTTTGCTAAATTTTCTTCAATTTTAGCAATAACTTTTTCGTCTGTGTTTGGTAACAATTGAATCAAAAAACCACCTGCTTTTTTTACACTTCCATCTGTACCAATTAAAACGCCTAGCCCAACTGAAGAGGGAATTTGTTCCGATTTCACAAAATAATAGGTCAAATCTTCGGCGACTGTTTTGTATTTTAACTCCACCTGCCCAACATACGGATTTTTCAAGCCTAAATCCTTAATTACAGTTAAAGTTCCATCGCCAATTGCATCTTTGACATCAATTGCTTTTGTCTCTAGATTCAGCGGAATTTCATTTGCAGGATTGCTCATATAACTTTTCACATAACCATTTTTCCGACCCGTTACAACAATCTTCCCATTTGGTCCATCGCCATCAAGTTTCAAAGTTATCAAGTTTTTTTCTGATTTCAAGTCTGCCGACATTAATAAAGTCGCAATGAGTATTCTGCCCATTAACACTGAGTTTGTAACTGACAATCTATGAATTCCAGTTGCTTTTTTAACCACATTTGTAGCATCAACAGCAAAATAGCGAACCTGTTTATTTTCTGAAATTCCTCTAATTAATCTATCCATAATTTCCCTTTGTGTTTTTATCTTGTCGAAGATGATTGGCATAATTTTATGTCAACCGAATTTATTATAAAATGATAAAATTGTTGATAAATTAGTTTTTTACTCAGAAACATTTCGCACAAGTTACCCCTTTGCTTAATTAACGAAAATATTTTTGCTAAAATCACCTATCTAAACCTTTATCCGAAGAAAAATAATTGTTCATAAACTTTGACAAATTTGTTGAATTTCATTTTTTGTCAGTAAAATTATTTGGAGTTAAAATATGAAAAGTATGACTGGTTTTGGTAAAGCTGATTTTTTTGACGATCGTTTTGAAATCACGATTGAAATAAAGTCTGTAAACAGCCGTTTTTTTGATGCAAAATTTTATTTTCCACGCGAATTATTCTTTTTGGAAAACAACTTTAAAGCTATCTTGAATAATAAAATAAATCGAGGTAAAGTAGAAACTCGCATTACCTTTAACGATAAACAGATGCCAGAGCTTACACTCGATGAAGCTAAATTAAAAAGTTATTTTTCTCTTTCGCAAAAAGCAACTGAAATTTTGAACATTAAAAATGACATTTCTGTCGAAAAATTATTGAAAGAAAATGGCGTAATTATCGCTCCCATAAATAGTTACGAAAATGAAAAATGTACTAATATTTTTGAAAACACCTTACATGAGGCATTATCTAATCATCAAAAAATGGCAGAAACAGAAGGTAATTCGATGAAAATTTTTCTTTCCAATTCGTTAAAAAAAATGAAAAAATCAATCATTACTATCGAAACTGAATTCCCCAATCAAAAAAATAAAATTTTCCAAAAAATGAATGAGAATATCGAAGAATTATTGCAAACTAAATTGGGTGATGAAAGTTTGAAACGAGTAGCATTAGAAATTGCATTTTATGTCGAAAAATCTGATGTAAATGAAGAAATCATTCGCATCAGAAATCATTTTACCAAATTTCAAAACGAGCTTGAAAATGAAAATATTGGTAAAAAATTAAATTTTATTTTGCAAGAAATGCATCGTGAAATAAATACAATTGGCTCAAAATTCAGCACAAATAATGTTTTTGATGACGTTATTTTAGTTAAAGAAGAAATTGAAAAATGTAGGGAAATAGTGCAAAATGTCGAATAAAAAACCTTTATTAGAATGGACATCTTACCCACTTTTTGATTTTCTAATTTCAGGGATTTTAGTGATTATTTTTTCACTCACATTATCCATTTGGATTTTTGATTTAACCATCAATAAATGGGAATCACCGCTCTATTTTTACCTTGGTATGCTAATTTATTTTGGTAGCTTAATCACTTTTTTCATTCCCACAAAATACCAATTTTTTGACGATAAAATAGTTGTAACTTACTTCGTTGTAAAAATTGAACGAATTTACGCAGATTTTGGTTGCTTTTACGCTGACAAAAAAGGTGTAATGCTCAGTACTTTCAAACAACCACGACGTTTAGACCCATTCCGAGGTTTATCTATTCGTTTTTCAAAAAAACAAAATGAGAAAGATGCACTCTTAAATTTGTTGGAAAATAAAATAGGAAATCAATATTAAATGTTTGACAAGAAACTCGCTTATCGCATCAAAAATTTACTTTCACATAATAGTGGTTGTTCCTTACAAATCAAAGAAATAGCGAAATCTTTAAAAACAAGAAAACACAAACACACAGATTTATTGGACACTCTCTTTGCACTCACAAAAGAGAACCAGATTCTATTGAAAAATAAAAAATATTCCATACCATCGACACCACAAAAACTTGTGGAAGGAATTTTTGATGCACGATCTCTTGCCAAAAACAAATCATTTGCTTTTGTCATCTGCGATGATTTTGATGTCTATATTTCAGCAGAAGATACTTTGACCGCATTTCACAACGATAAAGTGCAAATTAGTGTCAAATATGCAAAAAAAAATAAAAAATACGGAATCGTGCAAAAAGTGATTGAACGCCATCAAAAAATAATTGTTGGCACCACAAACGAATATCACGGAAACTATTTTCTTGTTCCCGATAATGCACGCATTCATTCAAATTTTAAAATAATCACATCTGTCCCACTAAAAGCTGGAAAAAAAGCCGTTCTCGAAGTTGATGACTGGGGAAACCGAGAAATGCAAAAACTGCCTTCTGGCAAAATTACCGAAATTTTGGGCAATGCTGGAAATCCAGAAGTTGAAATTTTAAGTGTAATTAGACAATACAATTTGCCCCTTATTTTTCCCGAAAATGTTTTGAATGAGCTGAAACAAATTCCTACCGAAACTCCTGAAACTGAAATTTCTCGCAGAAAAGATTTTAGAGATTTGCTCACATTCACTATCGACCCTGCTTCCGCCAAAGATTTTGATGATGCTATTTCACTCGAAAAAAATAAAAATGGCTTGCGGCTCTATGTCCACATCGCCGATGTCGCTCAATATGTTAAGATAAATTCGCCTCTTTTTGCAGAAGCTGTAAATCGTGGTAACAGCTACTATTTTCCAAAAAAAGTAATTCCGATGTTACCAGAAAAAATTTCCAATAAAATTTGTAGTTTGCGTCCTTTCGAAGAGAAATTGACACTTTCAGTTGTAACTGATTTTGATAATAATCTTAACATAGTTTCGCAAAATGTTTATGAGAGCATTATCTGTTCAAATGCACGCTTTAATTACGAAGAAATAGATAACCTCTTCGATGGTCAAGTTGAAAACATTGATAAAGAAATTGTTGAAACTCTCACCGAAATGCGCCAACTTTCGTCTCATCTTTCGCAAAAACGACGCCAAAACGGCTACCTTCATTTTGATTTACCAGAAACAAATTTCATCTTCGATGATGAAGGTCATATCATCAATTTGAAGCGTTCAAAAGAAACAGAATCTCACATCTTAATTGAAAATTTTATGTTGATTGCCAACGAGTTTGTGTCTAAAAAATTATCACCTCAAAACACCATTTTCCGTATCCACGAAAAACCAGATAGAGCTGATTTCATAAAAATTGGAGAGGTAATGAAAACTTACGAATTGAATTTTGAGATACTAGATAATTTGAACAAATCATACCAAAAATTACTAAATTCATTACCGAATGCTAATTTTCACCGTGTTTTTGACAAAATGATTTTGCGTAGTTTAAAAAAAGCAAAATATGAAATCAAAAACTGGGGACATTTCGGATTAGCTCTCGAAAATTATACCCATTTCACATCACCAATTAGACGCATCTCTGATTTAATTATTCATCACCAATTAAAAAATTTACTGAATAATCGTCAAAAATCATTCACCAAAACAGAACTTTATGATTTCTCAAAAATAGCTTCTGAAAAAGAGATAATTGCCGATAACGCTGAGCGAGATGTCGATTTCAAAAATAAGATGAATTTTATGCGCAAAAAATTGGGTGAAGAGTATGAAGGGGTTATCACATTCATAAAATCGTCCTTTTTTGTGGTGGAAATTGATGATTACCCAGTTACTGGAATCATTCGACTCGATAGTATTCGAAATGACAAATTCACTTTTTATGAAAAACAAGCACGCTTGATTGGACAAAAAAATGGCAGAATTTTCAAATTAACGGATAAAATAAAAGTACAAGTTGTGAAAATAACTGATGACGTCATTTTTAAATTAGTGGAGTAAAAATGTTTTTGTATATTTTGTTTACCGAGTTATTGTTTTTCTTTTTTAGACCATTTATTTTAGCAAAATTTAAAGGAAAAGAACGGTTAGAAAGATTAGGTAAAATCAAACACGAGTTTACTGATTCTATCTGGATTCACACCAATTCAGTTAGTGAAATAAATTCCACAAAAGAGCTAATTTTGAAGCTTTTGAACGACTACCCAAAAAAGCAATTTGTCCTTACTACTTTGACGAAACGAGGACAAATTTTAGCAAAGACAATCAGCCCAAGACTAATCACTTTTTATGTGCCATTAGACATTCCACATTTGATGAATCGCATTTTTAAGCGAGTAAATCCAAGTTTAATTTTCTTAGTTGAAACTGATTTTTTACCAAATATGCTCTCGCTTGCTAAAAGAAAAAAAATACCCATAATAATTATTAATGGTAAAATTTCTGACAAAACAATATCTAAACTTCGGAAATTGCGTTTTTTTTGGAAACCTCTTTGGGAAAATATTGAATCGGTAAATGCGCGCTCCGAAAAAGATGCTCAACGCTTTCGTAATTTAAACTTTAAAAATGTAAAAAATACGCACAACTTGAAATTTTGCATTAATTTACCAAAATTTAATCGCGAAACTCTGCGTGCAGAATTCGGTTATAAAAATGATGATTTTGTAATAGTTTGGGGAAGTAGCCGTGAAGGTGAAGAAAAATTATTGTTGAAAATTTATCCCAAATTACTCTCTAAAATTCCGAAATTAAAACTCATTATTGTCCCACGCTACATTCATCGTAGCCCAAAAATTATCAAAATTTTTAAAGACTATAAATGCGTTACTTATTCTGAGATGATTGATCGAGAAAACATTGCTATCATTGATGAAATGGAGATTTTGAATACATTTTATGCTCTCGCTGATTTAGCAATTGTCGGAGGCAGTTTTTTCAAATTTGGCGGACACAATCCACTTGAGCCGGCATACTACGGTGTACCAATTATTACTGGTAATTATCATGATTCTTACCGAGATTCTGTAGAAATTTTATCAGAAAACGATGCTATTTTAATCGCAAACAGAAAAAACCTAATAGATAAAATTTTAACCATTTATAATGATGATTCTTTGGCCAATAAAATTGGTAAAAATGCTCAAAGTTCCATTAATCACAACGCTTTAAGTTTAGCAGAAAATCTGAAAGCTATTAAAAAATACCTATAACTTTATGCTACTAAAAAAAATCAAAAAACATCTCACAAAAGCTGATTTTATTCTGATTATTGTTTTGCTAATT
>CAZWYK010000009.1:0-16730 GCA_964638205.1 uncultured Candidatus Cloacimonadota bacterium
GACTGTTTTAAACCTAGTAGTATAGAAATAATCATCACTGTTATTACTAAAAAATATTTAGCCTCTTTCCTTACCCTAATTCCCTTCATCAACTTTCTCCTTTCTTTATCAGTTCATCGGCGTGCATTATGGCAAGTTTAGAAACAGATCCAGAAAGCATTCTAGCTATCTCTCTTCGCCTTTCTTCGTTGTTTAAATTCTTCACAACAACCGATGAAATCTTTTTTTCATCTCTCTTTTCAATCGCAAAATGTTCATCAGCAAAAGCAGCAATTTGCGGTAAATGACTGATGCAAACAACCTGATGAAATTCACTAATCTCTCGAATAAATTTCGCCAATAATTCTGATGTTTTTCCGCCAATACCTTGATCAATTTCATCAAAAATTATCGTTCGATTGTCAGTTTTTTCTGCTAATATTTTTTTTATTACTAACAAAAATCGCGACAATTCACCACCTGAAGCTACCATTTTAAATGGTTGAATCCCTACTCCTTGGTTCGCCGAAAAATATATTTCCACTCTATCACAACCAGTTTTACCTAATTCAATCAAACCGTTTACATATTCTTTTTCACCGTTTACTTTGTCAAATTTTATCTTTACTTTTGCGTGTGGAATGGCTAATTTTTTAATATTTTCCTCGATTTCAAGCTCAAATTTTTGAGCAACTTGCTTTCTGTTTTTACTTAATTTTTCAGCCATTTTCCTTAGAATTATTAAGTCTGCATCTACTTCTTTTTGTAATTTTAAAATCTCCGTTTTTTGGGAAGAAAATGAGTCTATGATCTCATTTATTTCGCAAAAATATTCCAAAACGCTGGATGTGTTTTTATTATATTTTAAACAGATCGAGTTGATTTCATTCAATCTATTTTCCAAATCATTTTTGCGTTCTGCATCCAAAGTTATTTCATTTTGCATACCTTGAAATTCAGCAATTGCATTATCGAGATTAGTTAATGAGTCTTGCAAACATAAAACCGCTTTTTCGATGTAAGAATTATCACTTTGATATTTTTCAAAAGTGAATATAAAAGCTTTTATTCTATCGTAAATTGCGTTTTCATCTTCGAAAACAGTATATTCTATTTCGTGAGATTTTCCCAAAATTTCTTCTGCATTCATAAGTAAGTTTAACTCTTTTTGGATTTTGTCATCTTCCCCAATTTGTAAATTGAGCGCGCTGATTTCTTCTCTCTGATATTTAAATAATTCTATTTTTTCTTTGTTGTCTGATTCTTGTTTTTTCAGTTTTTTTAGTAATTTTGTTTTGAAAATAGCTTTTTCAAACATTTTTTCAAATTCTTTTCGAATACTAACTAGATCACCAAATAGGTCAAGAATTTCAAGTTGATATTCTTCGTTGAACAGTCGCTGTTGATCTCTTTGGCTGTGGAAATCTAACATTGTTTCTCGAAATTTTTCGGCAATTGGGATGGAAATTCGACGACCATTTATAAATATTTTACTGCGTAAATTTGGTGAAATTTCTTTTGTAAAAAAAATTTCATTGTCGTTTATTTCAATATCATTTTCTTTAATAATATTTAATAACTTATCATTTTCTTTAACCTTAAAAGTGGCTTCTAAAACAACTGATTTTTCTTTATTTAGATGAACACCAACCTTTAAATCTGCCCCAAAAATAAGATTTATAGCACCCACAATAATGGATTTTCCCGCACCCGTTTCGCCCGTTACAACCTGCAATCCATCTTTAAAATTTAGATCTAACTCTTTTACGATAATAAAATTTTTAATGCGTAGATTTTTTAACATTCATCTTTCCCATATGTAGTTTTTTACGCAAAATTTGGTAAAATGTTTTGTTGGTCAATTTGATAAATTTTACTTTTTGAGGTGCTTTTATAACAACTATTTCATCATGTGGTAAAAGTTGTTGAACATTGTTTCCGTCAAGCTGTAGCATACATTTCTGCTCTTTTATTTTGAATTTTAATCTGTCATCTGGCGAAAAAACCATCGACCGCATTCCTAAAATATGCGGGTTCAATTGAGTTACAACAAAAGCATCAATTAGGGGGGAAATAATCGGTCCACCTGCAGATAATGAATAGGCAGTTGAACCAGTTGATGTTGAAATAATGATTCCATCACTCCTTGTTTCCAAAACAAATCGCTCATTCGTGTAAAATTTCAAGTTTATTAATTTTGGTGTAACCCCTTTATAAATAACAACATCATTTAATGCAATTGCATTAAAAATCGCCTTTTTACTACGCTTTAATATTACTCGTAAAAGCATTCTTTTTTGAATATTAAATTTATTATTAATTAAATCATCTACAGATTTTTCCAGTTCATCAATACTACTTTCGGATAAAAACCCTAATTTTCCAAGGTTTATTCCCAAGAGTGGAGCACCTGTTTCAAGTGAAAACTTTGTGGCACGTAAAAAAGTACCATCACCGCCAAACGATAAAATCCCGTCTAATTTTGAAAAATCTTTTTTGTTAATTGTCATAATAAATGATGGAATTATTTCTTTTTGTTCTTCAAATTTATAGAAAGATAACCCCTTTGTTTTATTGAAGTTATCTAATAAATTAAAAATTGTATCCTTTGTTTTTATATCTGGATTAAAGTAAACTCCTATTTTCTTCATTACACCCTACTCTTTTAATGATTCTAAAATCCGTAAATAAGATTCATATTTCGTCATCGGAAAATGATTTGTATTAACGGCATTTTTAACTGCACAATTTGATTCGTGTGTGTGCGAACAATCGTTAAATTTACAATTTTTTGCTAATTTTTTGAAACCTGGAAAAAGTTTGGGAAGTTCAGTAATGTTTCCTCTTTCCAACCCAAAGGTTTTTATCCCCGGCGTATCAACCAAATACCCTCCAAAATCCCATTCAATCATTTTCGTACTACTCGTTGTGTGGGTTCCTTTTTGTGAATATTCGCTAATTTCCGCAACCTTCAAATTCAAATCAGGTTGAATTTGATTGATTATTGATGATTTTCCAGCTCCAGAGTGTCCCGAAAAAACAGTGTCTCTATTTTTCAGTTTTTGTTTCAATTTTTGCAAGCCGATTTTTTCTTTTGCAGATACATAAATAACCATAATTTCATTATCTACATAAAATTGCATCTCTTTTTTAAGAGTATCAATATTTTCTAAAAGATCTATTTTATTTAAACAAATTATAGGAAAAACATTCTCAAGCGCAGCGGAACATAAATATCGGTCAATTAATCCAAAATTAATTTCCGGTTGTTTTACAGAAGCCGTAATTACCACTTGATCTACATTCGAAGAAATTATAACTTCTTTCTGAAAATTTTTGTCTGAAAAACGCGACAAAGCGTTCTTCCGTGGTAAAATTTCTTCAATTCTGTTAAGTTCTGAAATTTTAACAAAATCACCGACTGACACAATATTTTTAGTTTTAAATTTTATCTGTTTTAGGCGACCACTCAAAGTACAAATTTTTGCTTTTTGAGCAATTTTAACAATGCATTTATAGTTTGAATTTACTTCTAAGACACGACCTTTTTTGAATTTTGTTACATTTTTTTGACTGAACCTTGCCTTATCTTCTGTTTTGCTAATCGCTCTTTTTTCTTCAACTATCTCTTTTTCGGAAAATTCCTCTACATTGCCAATTTTGATGTTTTGCACTTTAATTTTTTGTCTTTTAAATTTTTTTTTTTCGCGTTGTTTAATCATTTCTTTTTAAAATTCCAGAATTCAAATCATTAAAAAACAGTTTTTTATCATCTTCATTTGAAATTTGCTGTCCTGCCTTTTGGGCTAATTTAAAATATTTTTCTAACCCTTCTTCGTTTTGAATAACACCATTAGCGCGCGCCATTGTTTCATACGCATATGCAAGATCAAAATCATTAAAATTGTTTATTTTAGTTAATTCTAAACATTTTTCAGCATAATAAAGTGCTTTTTCACCGTTATTAATTTCACAAAAAACACGCGACAGTAACCATTCTGCACGTTGCTCGTTTACTGGTTTAAAATAAGGTGATTTTAACCAATGATACTTTGAAGCAAGTGCGCAATAAATCATTTTTGTGCTTTCTTGTGGATTTCTATCTTCTTTTGTTAACAAGTTCCAGGTTTGAATATTCATCTCAATTGCCATATAATTGTGCATTTTTTGATCAACCGTTAGCTCTGTCATTTTTCCTCCTGTTTGTGCAATTAAAATTATTGAAACCAAGACTATAAAAAGAATCATCTTTTTTTTCATCCTATTCTCCATTTTGAAAGCATTCATTTTTTTGAAATTTTGCACCCAAACTAAAAGCAAATGAGGACATTATTGATTTCCCTGCTGGTTGAAGTCTTTTTATTAGCAAATTATAATCAGCTGTTGAAACCACAATTCCTTTATTTTTTATCACTTTAATTATTAAACCTACTGATTTTTCTGATTTTTCTTCTAATACTTCAGCTTCAATTATTTTTAGTTTTTTATCTCTAAAATATGTAAAAGTCGCTGGTTTTTCGGCAAATGCTCTAATTTGATTGTTTATTGTTACAGCTGAATTTTTCCAATCTATAACTAATTTATGATTATCTATCTTATAACTAAAACTTACTTTATTTTCGTCTTGGTTTTTCTCTGAAATTTTATTTAATTCTATTTTTTCAAGAAGTTTAATTATATTTTGAGCACCTGTTTTGGAAAGCCTTTCATATAATTCTGTATAATTTTCGTAAATTCCAATTTTTGTTTGGTTTTGAAATAAAATTGGTCCTGCGTCCATCTTTGCTACAATTCGAAAAATAGTGTTTCCAGTAAACTTATCTCCATTTAAAAGCGTATAGTTTATCGGAGCAGAACCACGATATTTAGGTAAAAGCGATGGATGTAAATTTATACAACCAAATTTGGAAAGTTTTCTAATTTCTTTTTTTAAATAACCACCATAGGCAACTGTAATTATTATATCTGGTTTCATTTTTTTTAATAATTTTATAGTTCCAATGTCATTTACATTCTCTGGCTGAATAATGGGAATTTCCAGTTTTTTAGCTATAATTTTTATTTCAGGTGGAGATAATTTTTGTTTTCTACCCTTTGGTCTATCTGGTTGAGTAATACACAAAATGGGCTTATACTTAGTTTTTGAAAGTAATTCTAAAGTAGGAACGCCAAATTGCGGAGTTCCCATAAATATAACATTTTTAATTTCCATTTATTTACCAATATTAATGCCTTTTTTATCGGTAGAAGATTGAAGTTCGCGTAATTTTTTTTTGTTAAACATTTTCTTTATTGGAGCGATTTTATCTATAAATAAAATTCCTTCGAGATGATCATATTCGTGTTGTAATGACCGAGAAAATAAACCTTCGGCAGTATATTTTATTTTTTCTCCTTTTTCATTTATTCCTTCTATTATCACCTTTTTAGCTCTATTTACATTTTCAAAAACATCTGGAATACTTAAACATCCTTCTTCATTGCTTTCATTACCTACAAATTCAATAAATTCAGGATTAATAAAAACAAGTGGAGTTTTTTTACCATTTTTTTGGACCCAAAATGGATCCACTACAAAAATACGAAGTGATTTGCCGACTTGTGGCGCCGCCAAACCAACTCCATCTTTTTCGTACATTGTCGCAATTAAATTTTGAATAAACTGTTCTATTTCGGGTGTTATCTCTTTGACTGGTCTTGCAGTCTGTCTCAAAACATTATCACCGTAAATACGAATATCTAAAATCTTATTTTTGAACATTTTTTTCAATTAAACCCGCAATTGCAGCTTTTTGAAATTCAATTTTGGTAGATTCATCAACTTTCAAAACAATGGTATTTTTATCATTTTTAATGTTCGTTACAATTCCAATTATTCCAGAAGTTGTAAAAATTTTATCTTTAATTTTGATATTATTTATCATCTCTTGCATCTCTTTCTGACGCTTTCTTTGTGGACGAATAATCAATAGATAAAGTATTCCAAACATTAAAATAAATGGTAAAAAACTCATAATTTGATTTTGGTTCGGTGCTACTGTCATTAAAACTAACATAATTTCTCCTTTTTTATTTTATGTATTTAAAATATAGTAAAATTTGTAAACAAATATTTGTGTAGATTCCTGCCATTATATCATCTGCCATTACTCCCCAACCTTTGGGTAATTTCTGTAAAACATTAACTGGTTCTGGTTTGAAAATATCAAAAATTCTAAATAAAATGAAAGCCAAAGATAAAATTAATAATGATTTTGGTAAAAACATCATTGCTACAAAATATCCAAAAAATTCGTCTATTACTATTTTTCCATTATCATGTCCCAATTTTTTTTCTGCTTTTGAGATAAACAAAACAGAAATTAATGATAAAAACAGTATTGAAAATATTAAATAAATGTTACCAAGCCATTTTTCTGGTAAAATAAAATACACCATAGCGGCAAACAATGTTCCCGCTGTACCGGGTGCTTTTGGAAAATAACCAATACCAAAAAGCGTTGAAATATAAATTGATATTTTTTTCATCATTTATCTATTAAAATCTCTACATAAATTTCTTGTTTAAGCGTATTTATCCAATTTTCATAAAGTTCCATCTCTTTATTTTTTTGCACTTCTTTTTTCAATTCTTCAAAAATTTCTACATATTCAAAAGCGCGTGCTTCTACTTTTTCCATTTTTTTGAAAATATAAAAAGTATTATCTTCACGGATTACTTTAGTATGTTCACCTATTTTTAGTTTTTTTAAATCATTTTGGAAAAGTTTCGGCAATTGATTTTCCGTGAATTCACCAATAATTCCACTATTTATAGCAACTGAATCTTCTTCTGAATATTTTATAGCCAATTCTGAAAAATTTGCACCGTTACTTAATTTTGATTCAATTTCTGTCATTAAATTAATTTCAATATCAACATCATTTTGAGTTAATTCTATTTTCTTAAGAATGTGACTCACATCTATTTCGTTGTCATTTTTAGCATTTAATTTTATTATATGATATCCAAAATCTGTTTTTACTATTTCACTAATTTCACCTATATTTAATTTGAATGCTGCTACTTCAAAAGGTTTTACCATTCTACCTTTTCCAAAAAATCCCAAATTTCCACCTTTTTCAGCAGAAGGGCAATCACTATTTTCTTTTGCTAATTTCTGGAAATCTGCACCATTCATCACTTCATTTCTAATTTTTATCATCTCTTCTAAAATTGTTTTTTGGGTTTCTGTGCTTGCATTTATTGAACGCATAATTAACCCAAGTTTTACCATTTCTGGACGCAAATATTTTTCTTTATTTTCATTGTAATATTCCAAAATTTCAGCTTCTGTTGTCATAATTTTATTTTTAATTTCAACATTTATTATTCTTTCTTGTAATTGTTGCTGTTTTATCTGTTTAGTGTAGTGTTCTTTTAATTTTGAAACAGTAAAACCTGCTTTTTTTAGTTCCATCTTAAATTCATATTCTGACGCAAATTGGGAAGCTATACTTTGAATTTGTTGTTCAGTCATTGATTTTATAGAAATTTCATTTATTTCATAACCCTCTTTTTTTGCCTTTTGAATAATTAGTTCTGTCTCAATTATTTTATTTAAAATATCAAAATTAGATAATTCTAAATCAGAATTATTGAATGCTTGTATTTGCTGAATTTGTTCTTCTAATTCACTTTCTAAAATTATATTATTCCCTACTTTTGCTACAATTCTATCAACTATTTCAGCTGATAACATCGTTGATAATAAAATTAATATCATCCATGTTTTTTTCATTTTTTCTCCAATTTTATAAAAAAATAGTTATTTTTTTATTTTGTTTTAATTTTTCAATATACTTAATATACGCTTCTGATTTTTTATTTTCCAAAATAATTTTTTCAATCTCTTTTTTCACTTCTATAAATGGTTTATTTTTATTTATCTCACGAAAATCAGTATATTGAATTAAATAATACTTACTTTTTTTTTTGATAGTTTTATATCTATATTTTTTTAGTTCTTTTAGGGTATTCCAAAGTAATAAATCACTATTTTCGGCAGATATCCAGCCTAAAAAACCACCATTTTTACCAATATTTTCTACTGAATATTTTTTTGCAGCATCTGTAAATGAATTTTCTTGAATAAATTCTCTAATTTTTTCTAATTTTTCTTTATCTTTAACTTCAATTCTTTGTACATAGTATTCAGACTTTTTTTCTTGAAACTTTGTTTTATTTATTTTATAATAATTAAAAATATCATCTTCAGACACAGTAATACTACTTAATTTATGAGAAACCACAGCATTTGCTTTAATATTTTTTTTAGCAATTTCAATTTGATTTAATATTATTTCATTTTGAGAAATACCTAATTTATCTGCTTCAATCGATAAAATAATTAAATTTATCCAATCTTCCACAAATTTAGATTTTTCATCTTTCGAAAATAAATTCCACTTTTCTTGTGAGATAAGTAAATTATCTTCAGTTAATTTTATATCATCAATTTGTGCAATGATATATTCAGATTTACTACAAGAAAATATTAAAATAATCAATAATATTAATAATTTATTTTTCATAACATTTACTCTAATTCTGGCGGTAATGTGTATAATATTTTAATTTCTATATTATCATTATTAAAATTTATAAAGCTTAAATCTTTATTTTCGGTTGTAGATTTTAAAATAATTCCTTCATTATCATAATCATCATTAGAAATTATTTTTTGAATAATTGGAGTTATATTTATTGATATTTTTCCATCTTTAAATTCCGATGAACCTATTAAATACTCATAATCTTCTTCGTTAGGCGGAATAGAATCTGTTTCAGTATGCATCATATATGGAGTTATAAAAAGAGATTCATTACTTAAATAATAATCATTAGATTCCAAAATAAATTCAGCTTTATTAATTGTTATTTGTGCATCATCATATATTTCAGTAGGAATAGAAAACTTAATAAATGATTTCGTCGGACAGATATTAGATATTATTGATTCGTTTTCGATTATTTCTTCATTTGTTTCAGTGGAATTTATAAAAGTGTCTGCACTCGCATAAATTATAGTAGTATCTGTTTCTGTGATAATTTTAAGTTCTGGTTTATACTCACTTTCAGATGAATATATTTCAATAAAATTATTTTGTGAATCACTAAAAAGAGCTAATCCATTTTTTATAAAAAGAGAATCATTATTAAAAAAATCAGTTATATTTAAATTTACTTCTATTGAGTCATGCCAAACATTAGAAATATTCAATACATATTCTTCATATAAAGAATCTTGCCAAATAATCTCATTTTCATCCCAATCATCATTAATTAAAGCAAACTTCAGGTTAAATTCTTCATCTGATTCTGAAATGTGTTTTATTTTAAGTTTCATTAATAAACTATCAGCTGTTGTAAGTGTATCTGGTAAATCATTAAATTTTATAAATGTAGTTATATTATCTGCTATAATCAAAATATCATTGTTATTAAAATTTTCTATACTATTCTGAAAACTATAACAATCGTCTATTTCATCTAATAGTATTTCACTAAGTTCTATTTCTGATTCAAATCCAATAGGATTAGTATTTTGTGTACAACTTACAATGATTATTAAAAACAGATAAATTATATTCCATATTCTATTCATGATAATACTCCTTTATTAGTTAAAAGATTAGTAATAATAGTAGGTGATGTAGATATGTGGATAAGATTAGTTAACTCATTATTATTATTAAAATTAACTAGTAAATTATTGTGTGAATAATTCTTTTTTTTAATGTTTTTAAATTGTTTCTTATCAACAATTATTTTATTCATAATTTATAACTCCTACTTATTAACATTTATCCACAAGAAGTTATGTGTATATGTGGATAACTATTTTTTAATGTCATTTATTAACCTTTCAATTTGGATTCTAAAATTTTTATCTTCTCTAAAATGTCTTTCAATTGTTTTGATAGCGTGAATTACTGTGGTGTGGTCTTTTCGTCTGTAATAATTTGCAATTTCTTTAAGTGAAAGTTGTGGAATTAGTAAATCGGCGAGATACATTCCAATTTGTCGCGGAAACGCTATATTTTTTTTTCTAGTTTTGTCTATTATTTGATTTTCTGTAATATTATATGCCGTACAAACTTGCTTTGTAATATTTCTAATGTTAATTTCAACAATTTTTTGCGAGATCATATCGTTTAAAATTTGTTCGACTAATTCTACTGTTATTTCTTCTGTTTCTATGTTATTGTAAGAAGCGTAAGCTAAAATTCTTATAAGTGAACCCTCTAAAGCACGAATATTGTCCGTAATATTTTCTGCAATGAAATTAACTACGTCATTTTTAAGGTAAATATTTTCATTTTCCATTTTCTTTTGTAAAATTGCTTCTCGTGTTTCTTGATTTGGTTTAGTTAAATCAGCAACTAAGCCCCATTCAAATCTAGTAACTAATCTTTGTTTTAAGTCTGGAATATCTTTTGGAGGTCGATCACTCGTTAGAATAATTTGCTTTTTTTTTTCATAAAGGGAATTAAAGGTGTGAAAAAATTCTTCTTGAGTACCCTCTTTTTTTGATAAAAAATGAATATCATCGATAAGTAGGTAGTCAAAATTACGATATTTATTTCTAAATTGAACCATTTTATTGGTTTTAATAGCATTTATCATTTCGTTTGTAAATTCTTCGGTTGAAGTATAAAATATATTATTGTTTGGGTGTTCATTATCAATTACTAAATTGCCAATTGCCTGCATTAAGTGTGTTTTCCCCATTCCGGAATTGCCATAAATAAAAAGAGGATTATATCTTCTGCCAGGATTTTCGGACACAGAAAGTGCTGCCGAGTGAGCAAACATATTATTTTTTCCAACCACAAATTGTTCAAAAGTATAATTATGATTTAGCTTTGTCTGATGTATAGGATTTTCGAGTGTATTGAATGGAATATTATTTTTTTGTCTTTTGGGGTCAGTTAAAAAGTTAAAATTATATTTTTTTTGATACAATTTCTCGCAAATTTCAGATACCATTTCACGGTAATTTCGATTCAAATAATCAGCAATAAATTGAGTTGGAACTTTTATCGAAAAAAGATTTTTATCAACGCCCAAAACCTCGCTTTCATTAAACCAAGTTTTAAAACTTTTTTCATTTATATTTTCTCGTAAAATATCAAGAATATTATTCCAATAATTTTTAAATTCAGATACCATTTCACCTCAAACAATTAATTAAAATATTTTCAAAAAAACGACTTATCCACATGATTACAACAAACCCTAAATTGAAAATGAAAGTTTATTTGTCAAGACGAGAATATTTGTTGTTAAATAAGGATATAATTAAAAAAATAAATGCAACTTTAATAAAATAAAACAGTTATAATTATATTATAAAAAACGACTTATCCACAATAAATGTAGATAAATGCATAATTAATATAAAGTTATTGGATATTTTTTAAATATATTCAAAAAACATTTAAATGATTGACAAAGAAAACCACTTTTGGGTTATTGAAAACCTTAAATTTAGGGGTAAATATGAAATTTGAAAAAGAGATGAGATTAATAAAAAAAGGTGTTGAAGAAATTGTTTCAGAAAAAGAACTTTTTAAAAAATTGGAAAAATCTGCAGAAAATAAAAAGCCACTTAGGATTAAGTATGGGATAGACCCAACGGGTTATGATGTACATATTGGTCATTTAGTTCCGATAAGAAAAATGCGAGAATTCCAAGATTTAGGGCATACAGGAATAATAATTATTGGTGACTTTACTGCTCAAATTGGTGATCCAACCGGAAAAGATGAATCTCGTCCACCACTTACGGCAGACGATGTGAAGAAGAACGCAGAAAAATATATGGAACAACTTTTCACCGTTCTCGATGAAAGCAGAACAGAAGTGCGTTTCCAGACAGAATGGTTTAGTGAAATGACGATGAGTAATGTTTTAAAATTGATGGGAAAATTTACACTCGCTCAATTTATGGCACACGATACATTCCGAAAACGATATGAAAATGGACTTCCGCTTGGAATGCACGAATTAATGTATCCTATTCTTCAGGCTTATGATTCTGTGGCTGTAAACGCAGATATTGAGCTCGGTGCAACGGAACAAAAGTTTAACATTTTGGCAGGGCGAGATATGCAAAAATATTTTGATCAACCGCAACAAGTTGCAATTCTTTCGCCAATTTTAATGGGAACCTGCGGAAAAGAAAAAATGAGTAAATCACTCAATAATTATATTGCAGTATTCGATTCTCCCAAAGATAAATATGGGAAAACAATGTCAATTCCAGATGAAATGATTATAAATTATTTTAATTATGCAACGAAAGTAGAGCCAGAAGAGATTGAAAAAATTGCTTTTCAATTAAAAAATGATGAGATAAACCCAAAAATTATCAAACAACGTTTGGCCAGAGAAATTGTAAAAATGTATCACGGTGAAAAAGCATCATTAAAAGCAGAAGAGGAATTTAATCTTATCTTCAAAAAGAAAGACATTTCTGACAATATTCCAGAATTTTCACTTGTGGATACCATGAAACTTTTAGATATTTTAATGCAGGGTAAAATTTGCGCAAGTGGTGGTGAAGCTCGCAGAATGGTGAAACAAAATGCAGTTAGTATTGATGGTGAAAAAGTGAAAGATGTTTTTACCGAAATTTCCGAAAAATGTGTGATCAAAGTTGGGAAAAGACGATTTTTGAAGGTTGTGAAATAATGGATTTTATTATAAGGTTAATTTTTCAAATTCCAGTTTTATTGATGTCTCTCACAATTCACGAATTTAGTCACGGTTACGTGGCGTATTTATTGGGTGATGATACAGCAAAACGAGCAGGACGACTTACCTTAAACCCAATTTCCCACATCGATCCGTTCGGACTTTTAATGTTGTTTATTGCTCACATTGGTTGGGCAAAACCAGTGCCCATAAATCCTTATAATTTTCAAAACCAGAAACGCGACACAGCCATTACGGCTGCTGCAGGCCCTGCGTCTAACTTTATTACGGCAATGATTTTAGCTTTTGTCTTTAATAAAATGAAAATGAGTATAGACCCATATTCTGCCAATATCTTTTCCCAGTATTTAATTGGAATGATTTATTATGGTATTTTGATAAATCTCGCATTGGGTATTTTTAATCTGCTCCCAATCCCGCCAATGGATGGATCTAAAATTTTGGGTGGATTTTTGTCTGATGAAGCTTATTATAGGTACACTGCACAAGAACGAAAGGGTGCCCAAATTTTGATGATTATTTTTGCTGTTTCGTTTGTTTTCAAATTGAACATTATCGGACGAATTATCATTCCACCAATAAACTTTTTAATGAATTTATTGGTCGGAAGTGGATTGTAACAAGAAAAAGAAACACCTCTGTGTTTTCTGTGGTAAAAGTTTCTTTGGTTCGTTGCTATTAAAAAAGAATAAATAGGAGATAAGATGAGAAAACTGATCACTGTAACCCTAATGTTGTTTTTTGTTATATTATCAGCTGGGAATGCAGAAGTATTGGCACAAATTGAACAGATAAAATCTCAGCCGGACAAATATTATTTTGGTAGTGGCGAGGGGAAACAACGCAAAGAAACAGATCAAAAAGCACTACAAGAGCTTATGAGCACCATTTACATTGTGATTAGCTCAGAGGTAAATTCTTCTGTGGGTGAAGTTAATGGTGCGATAGATGAGAAATTTGAAAAAGTTTTACAAACCTATACTTACGGCAGATTGCCAAATGTAGCACAGATTAGCTATAAAACGGGTCCCATTTTTCACATTTTCAGATACATCAAAAAGAGTGAATATCAAAAGATTTTTGAGAACAAAAAAACGGAAATTCATGGATTTCTGCGCGAAGCAGAAGAAAATTTACTTTCCAATCAGTTAGGGAAATCTTTCAGAAATTATTATCGGGCAGCGGTTGCAATAGCTGGTTTACAATATGGTAGCATAGAACATAATGGAAAAATTTATACTTCCGACATAATATTTGCTCGCATCAAAGAAATTGCCAATGCCATAGAGATAACCCAAATTTCCAATGAATATAAATATGAAACGCGTACGATAGTTTTGGACATTTGTTACAACGAAAAACCAGTAAACGACATAAATTTGTTCTATTACGATTTGCACGACTACATTCCACTAAAATCTAATTCTAACTTGATTCAAATTGAAATGTGGGGTAGAGAATACGAGAAAATGAAAAACCTTTCGGTGAAAATAGATGTGAAAGAAAATTTGTACAACAGCTATTCAGCGGAAACGGAGATTTTAAGCAAGCTTTTTTCCAGTGAACAATTAGAAATTTTCAAAGAAATTACCCTAAAAAAGAAGCCGTCCCAAAAAATAAACAAGAGCATCTCTACGGAATTTAACATAGTTTTCAATAATTGTGCAAATTGCCCGATAGAGAGTGAAATTGCCAAAAACACAGTTTCACTTTTTGAGATGTTAAATAATGAATTAATTGATGATGAGACCATTTTTTGCGATGCAAGCATTGCCGAAAGAATGAAACGCGTAGTTGATGATAATCACACAAAACTGCTCTCGTATCCACAAGAAGTGGAGATAAATAAAACATCAAACGGCTGGGAAACAAGGCAATTTGGCGTTTCGGTTAGTTGTGAGGGTTTCCCTTCTCGTAACGAAACAGTTGTGATAGATTTTGATGAAAATGGTAAAATATACAATTTTTGTTACACCATAAATCCTGCTTTGCACGAAATATTTGAAACACAAGGAACGGCAATCGGAGATTGGGATTATCGGCAGGTTGCCATCAAGTTTTTGGAAAATTACAAAACATCTTACACAACCAAAAATATCTCGGACATCGAGACACTCTATTCTGACGATGCCATCATCATCACAGGGAAAATTTCCAAAAAAATTAAATTGGAGAAAGGGATTCCAACCGATTTTAATGAAGAAGAGATAACCTACTTCAAAAAAACTAAAAAAGAACATTTAGAAAGCCAAAAAAGTGTTTTTGCAGCGAACAAATTTGTTTGGCTTCAGTTCGATTCATTCAACATTAATGCGGCCCCAATAGATAGTGTTTACGGCGTTTCGATGAAGCAAAACTATTACTCCAGTAATTATCAAGATGAAGGACATCTGTTTCTATTGATTGATTTTAGGGGAGAAAAACCACTGATTCATGTGCGAAATTGGCAACCACAAGAGTGGGAAATTTCCAAACAAATGAAACTGAGTAATTTTAGATTTTATTAATGGCAAGAGGAAAAGGCAATTAAGGAATTAAAAATTTAAAGAGTGAAAGAAAAAGATTCCTTGCACAAAATTGAGTGTTTTTTCTTTTGTTCGTTTAGTTCGTTGTAAAAAGTTTTTTCTCCGTGAACTTCATGTTCTCTGTGGTAAAAGAAAAAAGTGCGAAAAAGATAAAAGGATAAAAAATGAAAAAAACAGGATTAATTTTGGTTTTATTGACGCTTGCAATGGCGATGAACGCACTCGGTATCTTACGAGTGGAATCCATCAAATTATTACCACCAGAACACATGAACATTAAAGTTTATGATGCAGATGGTAAATATGCACCCCTTTTGATTGTGAAAACAGAACTGCGAGGACTTGGCTTCCAAAATGTGAGCAGACCCACCCGAAAAGCAGCTGAATACATAGCAGGAGACCACCACTACAAATTTTACATGAACGATAACCAACGCGTTGTAAAAATTACCCACGCAGATTATGAACCGTTAGAAATCCGCTTACTCGCAGATTTTGGGATTGAGGTAAAAGCACAAAGAGTTTATGAACTGACTCTCGCTTTTACAAAAGAAGTGGTGCAGATTCCAATGGTGATAACCGCCAACCAAAATGGTGCATCTGTTTTTATTGACGATAAGCTAATTGGTAAAACACAAAACAAAATGCTGACTATAAACATTGGCTCTGGTTACCGTAAAATAAAAATTACCAAAGACGGCTTTGTATCCCAAACAATTACCCAAGAGATTACCACTACAAATAACTCTTTTAATTTTACTCTCACTCCTGCAATGCCGGCTGCTGTTACAATTACCACCAAACCAGAAGGTGCCACTGTTTATATTGACGGCTTAAAATTTGGCACAACTCCCAAAAGCAGTTTCTTTGAGGTTGGAACTTATCCCATAAAAATCACGAAAGAAAACTATGAAACCATCAACGAGCAAATTACAATTACCGACCCGAAAACGACAAAAAATTATAATTTAACCGATATTAGTGCTACCCTCACCATAAAAACCCACAAAAATGCGACTGTTACTTTTAATGGAAAAGATTATAAAGGTGGAATAAGCAACCAAAAAGTAGCTCCACAAGTTCTCGAAATAACCGTAACAATGCCCAAAGCAGAAACCATAAAACGGGTAATAACTCTCAAACCAAAAGCAACTGAAACTCTGGAAATTTACCCCGAAATCCAAATGGGAACAATGCAAGTTGTGGTTATTCCTACAGATGCAAAAATTGAATTGAAAGGAGACGGTGGCGAGCACTACACCGCAACCGGTAGAAAAACTTTTACCGATGTTCCAATTGGTAAATATGACCTTATTGTTACCGCCGCTGACCACAAAACCCACCAAAAAACATTTAGCGTTTTGGCAAATGAAGTAACGATGCAACAAGTAAGTTTAGAAGAAGGCAACGACATACCAGAAAATATGGTATTCGTGAAAGGCGGCACCTTTGAGATGGGCAGT
>CAZWYK010000010.1:0-16220 GCA_964638205.1 uncultured Candidatus Cloacimonadota bacterium
ATTTGGATTTGATTGGTAGAGATATCGCGTAAATACATGGTGGTATATTCACCTGTTTGATACAAAATCTCAATGTTATCATCATCGTCAAAATCGCGGCTAATACCATAAATGTAATTAACTTCATTACTAAGACTAAACTGACAAATTTCCGTTAAACTCTCATCGTAAATGACGAAATTATTGTTTTCTTTTACCACGAGCCAATCTTCCGTAGGTGTTGTGGGGAGCCAATATGAATTTCCATCTCCAATGAGAACAAGATCTTGTGCATTTAAAAAAGTTAATAAAAGCAACATTACAAATACTGTGAAATATTTCATTCTGAACACTCCTTGAATCTATTTTTGATGGAAAGAATTTAAATACGAAAATTTGACAAGGAAAAATATTTTGAATTAATAATTAGCAGTAAAAACAGAAGATTTAAATTACAAAAAATAATTGTTTTTTTAGTCTACTATAATGGGAATTAATGAAAAATAAGTTGAAAATAAGATTTGCTGATAGGAGTAATTTAACACTCATTATCGGAAGCGATAAATATATCCCCAATAGCCACAAGGAATCACAGGATTATTGGCAAGATTACCAATATCATCTCTCCATGGACGTGCAAATCCTAATTCAAGGAAGAATCCTCTATAATTAAGACTGTACGCTATACCTGTTGCGCCAAACTTATAATCTGCACCCGGATCACTACCAACCACCCAACTTGTTAAAAGATTGATGCTATGTTGCACTTTTTTCGAGTCATATAATCTATAACCTATATTAATATTATATTCGTGGCAATCTTTGTTCAAATACATTCCAGAAAAACGAAATCCCATTCGTTTCCACCAATAACCGATATTTGGTTGTGCAGTGCAAATAGAATTAGTAATGCCAAACTCTAAATATGAAGGATAGTTTTTTTTATCAATTTTGATATCGTTAGCCCAAAGAATTGATGAAATCAAAAAAAATAGTAATACTAATTTAGTCATCTTGGGTATGGTAGCATTAATCAACAAAACAAATCCTCCTATGGTAATTTTGGAACATACCTTCTTAAAAAGCGAGATGTAGGCACATAGACAATTTCTTTATTGTCCGCATATTTCACAACTTTAAATTCTAATTTATGTAGTTCTTTATTGAGGTATTCTTCCGCATAGACAATAGAGCCTTCTTGCCATGCACAATAACTTTTATCATCTTTAAGATTTTTAAGAAATTCAAATATCTTCTCTGGAGTAGTATCAATTTCAACTGCATCATTAATAAATACATCTTCCATGAATTTTATAATATCCACCTTTTTTGACACTATTATTTTAGTATCTAAATCTATTTAGTATGATTTTTTTTTAAATAAAAAATGTCAATTAAAAAACAATATGATTATTTATTTTATGAATGTCTGCAACCAACTAATTTCAAATTTCAAAATGGTTACTGCTTTTCATCTAAGAGGATAGATAGTGAAATAGAACTATTACTAAGTAGAATCGGATTGAATAAGATTGAAATTGAAGATTTTTTATTTGTGTTATCTCTTGTTGTGATAGGCGTTTAACTATCTTGTTATGCTCTTGATAAGTAACAATTGGGCTGAGAAAAACTAAATATATCTCTGGAAAGATTTCATCTTTCCAGAGATAAAAACGAAAAATATGATGAAATCTTTAATAAAATAATGTGAAATTTTTATTTCTTCTTGTCGTTTATTTACAAAGTTTGTGTTTATTCGTGCAACTCGTGTTAAAAGTTTTTAATTCTTAATTTTAAATTATTATTTTTGTGATAAAAAAATAAAATCACAGAGATTGCAATAATGATGATGCCACCAATAATGCTGTACACATCTGGAATTTCATGCCAAATTACAATTCCAATCACAAAAGCAAAAAGTATATTGATGTAGTTGTAGATGGCGATTTCGGAAGCAGGTGCAAGTTTGTAGGCGTGTGTTAAGCCGAATTGTCCAATTGCCGCAAAAATGCCAGTAAAAAATAATAAAATTATCTGTTGGGAATTTGGCATTGTAAAACGCAAAAGCATTGGAATAATCATCAAGATAGTATTGGTGAGGGAAAAGAAGAAAATGATTGTTTCTGGCTTTTCGCGTTTGCCCAAAAACCTCACGAAAGTGTATGCTGCCGCTGCACAAATGCTCGAAAAAAAAGCTGCAGTTGCGGGAATCATCGACAAATTAAATTGTGGTTTAACGACTAAAAAGACCGCAATTAAAACGATTATCAAAGCTGGAATTTGAATTTTATGCAATTTTTCTTTCAAAAATAAGACCGCAAAAATTGTCAGAAAAAACGGTGAAGTTTTATTTATTATAGTGGAATCTGCCAGAAACATTTTTGAGATGGCAAAAAAATACAAAACCATACCCACAGAACCTAAAATTGAACGATAAAAAAGAAATGGCCTGTTTGTTGATGTTCCCATAATTCTACTACCATTTTTTTTGCAAATAAAAAATGCAATAATCAAGGAAATTAAATTACGGAAAAAAACTTTTTCGTAGACTGGAATGCCGGTCGTTAACTTTACCAAAGTTTGCATTACAGAAAAACCAGCAGCAGAAAAAAGCATAAAGATAATTGCTTTACTCTTGTCGGTCATTTATTGATTTCCACATAATTTAGTTCAAAGATAAAACCTTTAAATTTTACATCTCCCACAATTTCAACCAAGATGAATCCATTGTTCATAGTAGATAAAGATAGGTTTTGTGACATCACTTTATTCAAAGTATTGTCGGAAATTAGTTTTTGAGAATCAACTATTTTTTTATCATCAATCCAAATTGAAGCACTATTTTGTGCGATGAATTTTAGGTCAGCTTGCACAATATTATTTTCAATGATGAATGATTTGGCAAAGCAAACAGTTTGAATTTTTGTCGTATCAATTTTGGAATGCCAAATTGTTTTTGCGTCACTATTTTCAAAACCATACATTTGATTTTGATAAAAGCTAAAATTTGCTTCGCCACATCTTGTCCAAACAGAATCTGCTAAATTAATTGAATCTGGTTTTGAACCGATAAAGGCAAACCAGCTCGAATCCGAAAAAATTGTTTTTTCTAAAATTGAATTTGCGTAAGCTAATTTTTCTTGGTCAAATTGGAGAATCATTTTTGCAGAAAAATTAGAATCTGCCAAAACCTCGAAAGTAACGATGTTTTCATCTTTTTGTAGAAACTTAAAATAATCAAGTGTGAAAATTGTATCTTTCCAAACGGCACTTTTGGTAATTAAATTGTCATTCAAGAAGATATTTTTGGGTTTTTTGGAAAACTGGAAATTTATTTTTTCAGCCTTAATTTTACTGTCAAAATTTGTCGTAAATTTCCAAAGAGAGTCATTTTTGCTAATTGTCCAACTTGAATCAGCACCGATAGTTACATAGGTTTTTGGTGAACGAACTTTCCACTCAATCAAACGCGTTAAAGCTTGTTCTGTCCACTCGTCTGTATAATTTTTATCATCGTAAAAAGTGATGAGAATGGTTTGGTATATTTCTGCTGCTTTTTTCAAAAAAGGTAAGGTTCGGTCGCGTTTAATTGCCCAAATTCGTTTTTTGTATTTTTCTTGCTTTACAGGATTATTTTTCATTTTTTCGCTGTTCAATTGTTCTGAAATATCAATGAATTTTTGAATTTGTACATCTACAACATCACTGAAATAATCGTACTGTTTTGCTGTTAAACAGAGCACTTTTGTTCGTAGATTTGTCGGCAAATCATACTGGTTTCCTTTAGTTATCAATGCGATGATTTTCTTTTTTGTCTCTTCTGCTATCGTCATCAAATTGGCAATTCTTCCTTTTTTACCATCAAGATGGTTTTTCCATTTTGTTGCAGGATTTACTTTCAGAAGTTGGTTGGCAGATTTTTTGAAATTTTCTTCAATTTGAACAATTTCTTGCTCAAGATCATCATAAAATTTGATGTATTTTTTATAATATGCAAAAGTTTCATAAACTGATGATAGTTCTAAATTCAAACCAATTTCCTGATATTTTTCGTTAATTATGTCAAAAGTGTCTATTTTTGTAAACATTTGCGAATACGATTTTTCAACAAATAAACTGTCAATTTTGTTTTTAACCTTGTTCAAATTTTTAATCACAATTTGCGAAAGAATATCATATTCTGGATATTTTTTGAAAATATAAATCGCCAAATCCTCAATTTTTTTGAGAGCATTTTCTTCTTGATAAATAGAAATTATACTTTTCAAAAGTTCAATTCCAGCTGGATGTGTTGCATATTTTTTCTCAAAATCAAGCATCGCATTGATATCTTTTTGTTCATTAAAATGGGTGGCAACCTGATTTAAAATTTCGTTTGTAGCTGAATGTTTTGGAAAAGAATCAGCAAAACAAATCATCATTTCTATGTCATCTTTATCTGCGTAAATTATTGCGATTCGATTGAGTAAATCATCAATGTTAGGATTATTTGGATGCAATTTTTGGAAAAGCAAAATTAATTCAATTTCTTTGTCAAAATGTTTTATATCCTGATAAATCTTAATGGCTTGCAGAAAAATATTTTCTTTTTTATCTTCGCCAATATCGAACGAATCTGTTGAGTTATAAATATCTAAATACATTTGTGCCGCTGTATTTTTTTTGTGAAATGGCTCATTTTCATAAAAATCTGCAAGTTGTAATTTTAATTTGTAAGCTTCGTTTGAATGTGGAAATTTGAGGATAAAATCATTTCTCAATTTTTCGGATCTTTCCCAATTTTTAAGTGAATCGCAAATTGTCCAAGCATTTGAATAAGCAGATAAAATCTCAGTTTTTTCTGTATATTTTTCGGCTAATTCCAAAAGCAAAACGATGGCTTCTTCAAATTCTTCTGCTTTTTTGTAGCTTTCGATGGCTTTGATAATGGCACTATTTTTTTGTTTATTGTCGTTGAATTTTTCGGCAAGATTTAGATATTCTTGAGCAGATGTGGAAAATTCACTATTTTCAAAAAGCATCTCAGCACCAAGTTTTAAACAAGCCAATTCGTTTTGCCAAAAAGTTTTTTTTTCAACGTCAGTGGCAAATTTTGCCGCTTCGCTAAAATATTCAGCAGCAAGCGGAAAATCTAATTCCATTTGGGCAATTTCAGCCATTCGAGCATAACAATGTTTTTTAAATTTATCATCAATTTCTAATTCGATAAGATGAAAATAATCATCAAAAGCAAAAGCAAAATCTTCTCTTTCATAACGCAATTCAGCACGCTTCCAAATCAAATTGATTAATTCTGCATTTTTATTTTTTTTCCAAAATTCAGGTGCGTATAAAACATCTTCAAAAGCATAACAAGCACCGATGTATTCCAACTCAATTTCATTTTTATGAGATGCGTTTTTTGCATTATTTTTTTGCAAGTAGTATGATTTTTCGTGGCAATAAAAGATGTTTTCTTCATAATCAAAAAAAAGTTCATTTTCTGGAAATAGCGAATTAAATTCATTTAAATTGGCGATGGCTTCGTGATATAAATTTGGTATTTGAAATTTATCTGCTAAATTCATACTTAAATCTATCACATTTGTTCGCCATTTCAGAGTTTTAAAAATATTCTTACAAAAATGAGGAAAATCAAGGTAGTTCAAAACTAAATTTTTATAGATAAAGTAATTTTCTTCATTTGAAAGAGTTACGAAGTTATTGAAATATCTTTTTTCCAAAAAATCAAAAGCATTTTCAATTGTTTTTAATTGTTGGGAAATTTCTTTATTTTGATTTGTCAAATACCATTTTGAATCACTACAATAATCTTTTACAATTCGTTCGATTTGCTGAATAATTATCCCTTTTGGCTGCTTGTTTTCACGAATTCGAGAAGGATATTTTTGGTAAATTGAAATGATAGAATCTACGAAAACAGGACAGTCAATGTCGCTAGGGTAAAGCTCAATAAATGTGTTGTAAAGATCAATTGCCTGCATTGGTGCAGAATATTTGAGTTTTAATTTGATAGCATTTTCAAAAATAGGTTTGCTATATTTTTGCGATAAAATATGTGTAAAAAGGTATTTCGCTTTTTGGGCGGCGAGTGAAACGAGGTCAAAATCTTTATCGTATTCGATTAAACTAAATGCCAAATTTTCGATAGCATCTTCGAGGAAAAAAACTTTTTGAGAATCGTCGTAATTGAGGATTTTAAGGATTTTGGAAAAATCTTCGATAGTACTTTCAAACTCGCCACTCACAAATCGTGTCCACCCGCGTTGAAAAAGTGCAAAATTGTAGAGTGGGTCATCTTTTTTCTCTACGATAATGTTGAAATATTCGATTGCTTTTTGGTAAAGTGGAAGTGACTTTTTGGCGTCAAGAGCTAATGTGAAATAGACGATTCCAAGCCGACAAACTGCTTCCGAAAAATATGCTGAATTTGGAAAATGATGATAAATGTTTTCGTAAGCATTTATCGTTTCTTGCAAGTCATTTTCGGTAAATCGCAGTGAGTCTGGCCAATTCATTGCTAATTCAATATTTTCTATTCGTGCTGAATTGCGTTGAGTTGTATTTACTTCAAAACTGAAGTAACCGATATTATAGATAACAGCATCGGCATAAATAAAATTTGGCGAAATTTCTAAAATGTGTCTGTAATATTGTAAAGTTTTTGCCAAATTTTCTGCTTCAATTTCAATGCTTAATTCGGCTAAATAAAAATATAAAAATGGGTCTTCAAGCGTATAATTTTGTAGCTCTTCATAAAGATTTTTCTTGTAGTGATACTTTAAATCATAGAAATTTTCTCGTTCTTCATCATTGTCGAGTTCACGGTATATTTGATCTAAAATAGATGCTTTAGTAAATTTTATACCTCGATAATGGTGATTATTTTGTAAATTTGGCAAAATGATTGGTTTATCAAAATAGAGATGCATTTGGGCAATTTCACCATAAATATTGATACTAAATTTATCTTGTAAGATTAGATATTTTTCGTAATAGTTTTTGGCACTTTCAAAATTATTGTTTAATTGATAAAAGCGTGCGATGGAAAGCATTAGTTGCGGAAAATAAGTGTCATTTTCTAAAAGTTGTGTTTCGAGTTGCAAAAGAGTATCAATGTTTTCATCTCCTTGATTTACGGCAATTAATGCTTTCATTAATGTGGTTCTTAGGTGGTAATTTTCTACTTTTTCCAAAGTGCGAAAAATTGATTTTGCTTTTTCAAAATTACCCAAATTATAGTGAGCTTGCCCAAACCAAAATGTTTGCAAATGGTCTGTTTCATCACCATGATTTTCAAAAAGTGTGATGAAAAGTTCATTTTGGTTGCTGCGTAAATAGACTTCTTCTAAAAGTAAAATTGTCTCTTTTAATTTTATGGAGTTAGGATAATTTGATAAAATTATTTCGAGATAAAGCTGTGCTTTTTGAAAATCATTTTGCAAAAAAGATTTACTGGCATTTTGAAAAACTTGCTCATCCTCAGATAGAATTGCACTTAAATTTATCGCAAAAAGTAGAACGATGATAATGAAAAATTTAATCGTTCTCTTCAATAATTGTGCCGCCATCTTCAATGAGTTCTAATTCGCGTTTTTTGGGAAGAATGCGTAAATGAAGCTCTTTTTTCTCGTTCGCAGAGATTTCAATATCAAAGCTATCTCTCTCAAAATAATGTTGTTTCGGTAAATTATAATCATAAAGTTTTAAACTCCATTTTCCGTCATAAAGATTGAAAAAATTAAAATGTCCATTCCCATTTGAAATTGTTCGTATCTTTTTACCGTCTGGTCCTTCCATTTCAATGATGACACCACTAAATCCATCAATTTCCTCCAATTCGTCACTATTTTCCATAAGGTTATCATTTTTGTATTTATAGAGTGCAATTCGACCATCAATGGATGAAACCTCAGAAAGTGGTAATTCGAGCCAATTATTTTTTCCGCCAACTACAGTTACGTTTTTTTCTTGCGCTAATTTTAATGAATGGTTAGTTTTGGAAGTATTAACTGTTAAATTGTATGAGCCAGGCTTTACCGCCGAGAATTTGAAAATTCCATTTTGGTCGGAAACTGCGGAATAGCCGTTTAAATTGACCACTACATTTTGAAGTGGAAGACGATTCATATTTTGAATAACTCTACCTCTCACAGAACCTATGTGTTGTTTTCGATAAATTGGCACACGCAAAGGTACCGAAATTTCCGCTGAAACTGAAAAGTCATCTTTGTTCTGATCTTGATAAGCTGTGTAATCTGTCATCAAAGCAATTTTGGTGAAATTTGGCAGATGATGCTGCCAGGTTAGACCGTAAGTATTGTGTGTTGGTCGTCTTTTTATTGATAAATCTAACGAAGTGTTTTCTTCGATGACAAATGAACCAGTCAGTAAAACTACGAGGTTATCAATTTTATCATAATTGTTTTCAATTTCAGAAAAATAGTTTTTTGTAAAATAATACATATTAGCACTGTACATTTGATTTTTGGTGGGTGAGAAGCTTGCTGATGCGGTGTATTTTCCAATTTGAGAGACATTGTCGGAAGTATTGTTTAGTTTATTTTCATTTCTGCCAAATTCTGCACTTCCAAAGATGGAAAAATTCTTGAAATACTGAGCAATCGAAAGATAGATATTTTCTTGATAATAATCGAATTGGCGTTCTGTAAACATATCATATTTGTTGCGGACAATAAAACCAATTGAAAACTTATTTTTGTAGGTTAAATCGTAATCTACCGAAATTTTTATCTCTTGTTCAAACGGTGCAAAAACATAAGTGGTGTCAAGGGCATTGTTATCTTTTTGCATCTCATATTCGGTGTTTAGCTTTGTGTTTTGCCAAATGGGTAGGATTAGATTTGAAAAAAAATGTTTGCGGTCATGATAAGTTTCATTTCCACGAAAATTAGAAGGTGAATCGAGATATTTTACATTGTACGAAAACCACATAGGATTACTTTTTAATTGTATCAAATAAGCTTTTGCAAAGTTTGGGTTTGAAGCAAATTCAAAGTCCAACGAGTTGAACAGATAAGTATACTTTCCTTGTAGTGAAAAAGAATTTGAAAGATTTTTATTTAGCCAATTTGCATTTAATGCCAAATGCTTATAATTGAAATTAGTGTAGAAGGCAATGCGTTTTTGCGAAAAATCATTAATTTCATAATTGCTCCAAATACCTGCACTAAAATACTTGTAACGACCACTTATTTCTGCACCACGATCGTAATAACTGCCCAAAAGTGAAGTAGTTTTGTAACCTGTATCACCGATTTTCACTTGATAATTATCTGTCCAATATTTTGCGAAAAATCGTTGAAAAAAAACATTGTCTCGTTCTTCCGAATTGTCATCATTTTCTGTATTAAAATAATTTCTACCAACATAACGATAGATGAAATTATGCTTTTTCGCGGCATCAAAATTCATTTCGCCACTTGCATAAGCCTGCATTCGATAAGTTAGATCATCGTTTGTGTATTGGCGACGAATAGATTTGAAAGTAATGATAGACGGTAATCTTTTCCAAATGTCAGCTTTGCCACTTACAAGTGGAATTATTTTCACAGAAGAGAGATAATTTGTTTCAAAATTTTCAGTTTTTGCAATGATGTCAAGTCGATGATTTAATTTTTGTTTAATTTTGCGGTCAGTTTGAATTTTCACATTCAAAATTTTGCTTTCACCGGCTTTGAGCATAAAAGGTTTTCGATCGTAAAAACAAGTGAATTCATTCCAACTGTCCATTGTAATTGAAATTTTATTTTCTTGATTACTGTTATTCAAAATGATGAAAGATGCACTGTATTCCTTGCCAGCAATGGCAAACTCGGGAAGATTTTTTGGTAAAATCTTTATTTCAGTTTTAGGAAGAATTTCTATGTAAATTGTTTCAAAGTCGCTTACGTTCAGGTATTTATAGCGTTCTGCTTCTGCGAGATAGGTAACATCATATTTTCCGGTCGGCGTGTTTTCTGGAACATAAAAACTGACAATACGAATGTCGCTACCTTTAGCGGCAACATCAAATTTTTCATCGGTGGTAAGAAGTCGCCAATTTTCGGGTAATTTTGTTTTTGAATTGAAAGTGATTTTCTTATATTTATTATTAGTTATGCGAAATCGAAGTGTGACGATTCTTTCATCTAAAACTTGAATTAATTTATTAGAAATTGCATCCACTCGCACATTTCGCTCTATCACTCCGAACAATGAAAGAGAAAGCAGAAAAACAATAAAAAAGGTGATAATTTTTTTCATGAATTATTTTTTTAGTTCAATGTTATAATTGATGCCAAATAAATTTTCGTTACCACCATCTGCGATGACTAATGCTTTGTATTTGCCAGATTTTACATAAGTTAAGTCTACAAGATAGCGAACGGAAGTGTTAGGATAAATGTGTTTTTTGTCAGCAGTAAATTTATCGATGAAAATTCCCACTTCATCATAAAGCTCAACAATTAAATTGGGACGAAAATGTCTTTCGCCACTATTTTTCACATCAACTGCTAAAATGCGTTTATCCTCCAATTTTTGGATTTTTGCGTTTAAGAATTCCAATTTACGTTCGCCAGTTTCACCAAAATTAACAATAATTTGAACTGCAAATCTCAAATTGATACCGATTGACATTTTGTAGTCGGTGTCTGGTTCAAATGTTTCTGATTCAGGTGAGTTCTCGGGAATAGATTCCACCATGAAAACGCTCCAAAGAGAGCCAGTAAATTGCATGTCTGCTGTATTTTTGGGAACAACAATCGTGTAGTTTACATTTATGGAACTATTCGGTGGGATAGTAGCTTTGTGTGGATTGAAGGTGATATACTCCGCAATTGAGCGAGTGTTTGTGCCCACTTCGCTGTATTCGGTAGTGCCATCGTGTGAGAATGAATAGTCGGTCAGATAAACTTTAATTTCTTCTAGGTTTACACCATCATTTCTAATCGTAATAGTGCCAGATTTAGTTTCCCCGTCATTCATTTGAATATTTTGAGTAAGACCACCAATCACGCTGATTCGTCCGAAAAGTAAAAATGGAATTACTGAAATAATTAAGATTATGCTAAAGTTTTTCATACTATTGCAGAAAATCTGCTCTCCTTATTATGGTGTTTCAATTATTTTAAATTCAACGCCAAAAGTATAATCTGCCGAAGGTAGAGTCATTGAAATTCCGGTAAGTTGAAATTGGATGTCGATGTCTTCAATATCACCAGAACCAGTAAAAAATATGAGTGGATTTCCCTCGAAAGTAGTTGTTGGGATTTCGACGTAGCTTTGCCCATCTTCAATATTTCCCTCTGGATTTCCAGCGGTATTTCTTTTTATATACAATTTTAAGCTTTCTGGCCAATTGGTTGCATCTTCGGTTTTAATTACTTCTACTCGCCAATTTGCACGATTTTTAAATTCATCAATAATTTTTTCTTTTTTATTTTCTACGTTTGATATTTTTATCTTTTTATTTGAAACACTATTACTCAATTCAGCAGAAAATCCAATTTCGTTTTTTACATTTTTTTCTATTTTTGAAATCCATTCATCGTCTGAATATTTGAATTCTAATTTTGCGAAAGATTCCGCTGGTTCATTAAATTCATCGTCATCGAACCTGCTTTCAGCTCCTTCGATAATCATTGTGTAATGATTAAATCCAGGGCTAGAAAATACAGTAAATCCAGAAAGTAAGTCGTGTTGTGAAATATTGCACCAATCTGCTCCGCCATCACTAACATTAATAGAAAGTGCAAAAATAGATGTGCAAATCATACCTAAAACAAGGATAATATTTTTCTTCATTTTTTTAAATATTCCCCAACTCGAAAGTTGGGGAATAAGAAAGATTTTAGTCTGTTAAGGTCAGCGTGAGAATGTCAGTGTAAGTTCCAGTTGCTGTACCAGCTGCAACCTCAAATCTAAATTCAAGTTGCAAATCTGTATCGGAACAAGCACCAAGTGCCGTTACGATATCTACTTCTGAGCCATCTGCGATACTTACAAAACCAACTTCAGTACCTTCGCTCGGTGCATCTGTTCTCAAAAGACAGTCAACACCAGTTGTCCAAGTGTCTGTAATTGCAGAACCAAGTTCAGCAGTAATTTTTTTTGCAGTTGCACTGTTGTGATATACTTCATAAGCTGAATATGCAGTAACATCTACAAAATCTTCTCCCGGAACGGGAACGGGCATTTTCACATCAATGTTTCCACCTGTTACTGTGATGATAGAAACATCAGGAATGCTAAAATCAAAGTCAATTGTTGCGGTCGAATCTGATGCCGTTGCAGCCATCAAACTTCCAGTTACAGCCATCAGAAAGGCTATTACGATAAATCGTTTCATCTTTTCCTCCATTTTAAAGATTAACTTTCAAAAAAATCAAAAAGCGATAGTAAAATTTCAATTTACAGATTGCGATGTTAACGGGTCACACCCTGCTTCTCAAACAAAAGCAAAGTTTCAATATCAACGATAGGCACACACTTTTTAGAAACACTATATTAAGGAACCATTAAAGCTTACATAGTTATCTTCACAAAATCATAAAAATTTGTCAATTGTTTTCTTTAAAAGATTAGAATTTGGTGCAGAAGGGGGGATTTGAACCCCCACAAGCATATTGCTCATTAGACCCTGAACCTAACGTGTCTACCAATTCCACCACTTCTGCATTTGTTGGATGAAACGCAAACAAAATAAGCATATTTTGACGTCAAGAAAAAACATCTGCATTTTATAATTGACAATTAACTCAACCGCAAGATTCTTACCGCACTTGAAGATGAAAAGAGGAAAATAATGTCATATTTAGTTTTAGCGAGAAAATATCGTCCCCAAACTTTTGATGAAGTTTATGCCCAGAATCACATTACAAATATTTTGAAAAACGCAATTGAACTGGACAGAATAGCACAAGCTTATCTATTTACTGGTCCGCGTGGAGTTGGGAAAACTTCGCTAGCGAGAATTTATGCAAAAAGCTTGAATTGTTTGAAAAATGGTCCCACAGCGACACCTTGCAATAAATGTCAAAATTGTCGTGAAATTACAAGCGGAATTTCGACCGATGTTTTGGAAATTGATGGTGCTTCCAATACTGGTGTCGATGATATTCGTGATTTGCAGAAAGAATTGATGTATTCTCCGACCAATTCAAATTACAAAATTTACATCATTGATGAGGTTCACATGCTTTCCAAAAATGCTTTCAATGCACTTTTGAAAACTTTGGAAGAGCCACCAGCAAAAGTTATTTTTATTTTTGCTACAACCGAACCACACAAAATTTTACCAACAATTATTTCGCGTTGTCAGCGATTCGATTTTAAGCGAATTCCAACGGAATCAATTATTTCACGCTTGAAAGATATTTGTTTAAAAGAGGGGATAACCGCTGAGAACGAAGCACTTTTTCTCATTGCCAAAAAAGCTGATGGCAGTATGCGCGACGCTGAATCTCTATTAGATCAGGTGATTGCATACAGCAAAGACAATATAGCATACGCAAACGTGCTAACTGTTTTTGGTATTGTTTCCGACAATATTTTTGATGAAATTTTAGAAAATATTTCGTTGAAAAATAGTGCTAAAATCATCAAACTTCTTCATTCTGTTTTGGAAAAAGGTAATGATGTGCAAGAGTTTTTGAATGGATTTTTAGATTACACCAGAAATTTAATTCTTATTAAAATTGGCATTGAAGTTCAGACAATTTCAACCGAAAAAGCAAAAAAAATCTCTGAATTAAGTGAAAAATTTTCTGAAAATGATTTGCTCTATTTGGTGCAACTTCTTATAAAAATCAAAACAGATGTAAAGAACAGTGACAACCAAATTTTAGTGGCTGAAATGGGTTTTGTGAAAATTTCAAAATTAGCCGAAATGCAATCAATTGAAGCACTTTTGGGAAAAATAGAAGATGGTGCAACTTCAGAAGTGGTAATGGTAAAAGAACCAGAATATATTCACAAAAATACGCAAACTACGATAGTTCCTGAGCTTCCAAAAACGATTGAAAAGCCAACAATAAAAGTCGAAAACTTGACGATAGAATCGTGGAAAAACAATAAAAAAGTAATTGTAAATAAACTGAAAATAATGAAAGCGATACTTGCTAACTATTTTGACAGTAGTAAGATAGGTGATATATCTAATGATGTAATTCACTTTGTGGTTGGTTCTAATTTAGCTTTGGGCATGTTGAAAAAAGAGAAAGAAATAATTTCCAAAATTATTAGCGAACATTTTGGACATTCGGTGCGAGTTGAATTTTCATACGAGAAAAAAGAGATAAAAAATGTGGAGCCTACATTCGAAAACATTAAAGAAAAATCACCCGCGATTGCAAATTTTATCGATAAAACTGATTCGATAGTTTCGTGAGAGTTTTGATGAAAATTAAAATTGTTTTCCTGATTGTTCTTGTTCAAATTTCATTGTTTGGATTTGATTTAAACTGGAATGAACCACAGATTTCTTCAAATTGCAATCTCTTTTTGCTCGAAAAAAATATCACCGAAACAGTACCACTGCTATCTGAAAACTTTAGCTCATTACATTATTCGACAAAAAATAGTAAAATTGAGATGTCGTTTTTTAGTGGCAATGATTTTGTCGTAAAATCAGATTCTATTTACGACTTTTTTTATTTGGGAACTGAAATTAGTGCAAACCTAAAAAATAAATTGTTATTTCACACAAATTGTTGGTCGGGTTATTTTTTGGGTAACACAGATTTTGCTTTTGCTCACTCACCGTTAAATGACGGTTGGACTTACAATTCAGATATTCCAATGTTGGATAATGTGACTGGAAATATGACATATTTAACGGAATTTACTAAAATTTCGATTGGTCGAGGTAAACACCAAATTGGCAGTAATATTGGTGGTAGCATTATTTTGAATGATAAATCTGACGATTATGGTTATTTTTCAGCAAATTTTAATTTTGGAAAAATTTCGCTTCAATTTTTGCACGCTACTCTTATCCCAGATGGCATCGACACTTTATATTTCTATAAAAATTATGATGATAAATACTTTGTAACCCACAAAATAAATTGGTCTCCGAACAGAAATTTTAAACTTTTTATTGGTGAACACATTGTTTATGGAAGCCGTAGTATCGACCCGAGTTACCTGTTGCCACACACATTTTATCGCATTACGGAACATCGTTTGAACGATCGTGACAATGCCTTAATTTATAGTGGTTTGAATTGGGAATTCCACCGCAATAATTTCTATTTTAATTTTATTTTTGATGAATTGGTGCCCACAGAATTTTTTGCAAACCCCAATGATTGGCGTAATAAATATGCTATTCAAATGGGTAATTCTCTGAAATTCAATGATGCCAAAGCAACAATCGAGTTTGTGGCAGTAAGACCGTGGATGTACACCCACAAAGCGTTACCAAATATATTTTCGCACAATCAAGTTGGTTTAGGTTTTACCAATGGCAGTAATCTAGTGCAAATTTCAACTGAATTGAATTATGGATTTAATGATTTTTTATTCGCTACGAATTGCATTTATCTAAAACAAGGTAGTATGGGAAATAACTTTAGCATAAATTATGATGATAGACCTAGTGATATTGCAGAATGGTTTGCAGGAAGCATAACTGAAAAAATTATTTTGCAACAAACAATAAATTGGTTAATTAGTAAAAATCAAAAAATAAAATTTGGCTTAGCAAAAAAGTTTTTAGATGAAGATGATTTAGTCGTTTCAATTGGCTATCAGTACAAATATTAATGGAAAAAATAGAAAATTTATTTGTAGCGGAATTAGCAAAATTTGCTCAACAGAAAACAGAAATTCACCGACTTTGGAACATTGATGAACAAACTGCGAATTTACTTTACATGCTCATCAAAGCAAAACAACCCACAAATATTTTAGAGGTTGGTACCTCAAACGGTTATTCCACTTTTTGGCTTTCAATTTCAGCTGAAAATGCAAAAATTCACACCATCGAAGTTGATGAAGAACGATTCCATTTGGCAAAAGGAAATTTGCAAAATCGAAAAAACATTATCCAACATTTTGGCAAAGCAGAAGAAGTTATTCCCACATTTACCCAAAAATTTGATTTTGTCTTTGTCGATGCTGGAAAGATTGGCTACATAAACTACATTAAGCTGATAATAGACAAACTTGTTAGTGGTGGTATGATTATTGCTGATAATGTGATTTCGCACAAAAACTCGGTACAAGATTATTTA
>CAZWYK010000011.1:0-16193 GCA_964638205.1 uncultured Candidatus Cloacimonadota bacterium
TTACTTGATGGTTAATGGGAAAATCCAAATTGAAAACGGTAAAAGTAAGGTTAATCTGCAAAATCTTGTTAAAAAACAAAATGAAATTAGCGAAAAATTAATTCAAAAAGCACAGAAAAATACTGGTGCAGATTTTTGGGAATTTGATAAAATTATTTTATAGTATTTTAATCCGTAAAAACAGCTCTTTCCAGAGCGGTTTTCCTGCTATAATAAAAGCGTTGCTAACCCCAAAAATGATGCAAAGCCGCCAATATCGGTCAGCATTGTAATAATCACGCTGGATGCAAGAGCAGGATCGATTTTCAATAATTTCATCACCACAGGAATAATAGAGCCAACTAAACCAGCAATAAACATATTGCAAATCATCGCTGCACCCAAAACAACGCCCAACATTATGTCGCCTTTCAGTAAATACGCCATCAGCATTGCTGCCGAGCCAACAATTATACCATTAATAGTGCCAACCGTAATTTCCTTCAAAATAGCTTTGAAAGTATTGTGTATTGTGAGTTCATCGAGAGCAATACCACGTGTTATTACAGTAAGAGTTTGTGTACCAGAATTTCCGCCCAAACCTGCTACGATAGGCATTAGAACAGCTAAAATAGAGAGATTTTCAATTGTTTGTTGGAAAATCCCTACCACAGAAGAAACTAAAAGAGCAGTAAATAAATTCAGAGATAACCACGGCAAACGCTTTTTTACAGAATTCAAGGGGGTAGTAAAAACTCTATCTTCATTCTCCAAACCAACCATTTTATAAGCATCTTCACTAGCTTCTTCATCAATAACATCAATAATATCATCAACGGTAATTCGCCCCAAAAGATGATTTTCAGCGTCTATTACCGGTAAAATAAAAAGATCATATTTACGGAAAAGGTGTGCCGTCTCCTCCTGATCCACATCTACATTTACTGAAATCATCTCATTTTCCATCAAATCAATTGCTTGCTTATTTTTTTCGGCAAGCAGCAATTTAGTAACTTCAAACAAGCCTAATAATTTATTTTCGACATTCACCACAAAAACATAATGAATATTTTCTGCATCATCCACATTTTGGCGAATATATTCGATAATTTCATCGCGTTTCATATTTTGCTGAACCGCGATAATTTCGGTCTGCATCAAACCACCAGCAGACTCCTCGTCATATTTGAGCAATTTCACAATTTCAGCTGAATCTTCTTTATCAATATTACTCAAAATTTCATCTGCTAAATTCTCTTCTAATTCAGAAACAAGGTCAGTCGCTTCATCAGAATCCATCTCATCTACAATGTTAAAAAGATTTTTCTGTGGCATATTTTCGATGATATTTTCGCGTACGTCATCATAAAGTTCATGAAGTACATCTGCGGCATTTTCCAAATTTAAAAGTTTAAAAACCAAAAGTTGGTATTCTTCCGAAAGGTTATTGACTATTTGCGAAATATCGCCTGAATGACATCTATTTATCTCATTTTTAAGTAATGTGATTTTGTTTTGTTCAATCAGCCTGACTGTTTGATTTAGGGTAAATTGTTTCATCTCATACTCCAAACTTTCATTTGGGAGATGATAAATATTTTATTGTTTTTTTGTCTAACTATTTAATTAGAAAGCCCCACAAAAGTGGGGCTTTCAGGAGGGACAAAGAAAACAAATTAGTCTTCTTTTTTGGGGGAATGCTCTACAAATTCGATGATCGCCATCGGTGCTCTATCACCAGTACGGTAACCATTTTTCATAATTCTTGTGTATCCACCTTCCACATCTTTGTAACGAGGTGCAATTTCGTCAAATACTTTTTTGACAAGCGTTCTATCTTGCAAATATTTGAAGGCTAAGTTTCTAGCGTGAACGCTACCTTTCTTGCCATAAGTAATAATTCTTTCAGCCATACCACGCATCTCTTTTGCTCTCGCTTGTGTCGTATTTATTCTGCCGTGTATTACCAAAGAACTCACCAAATTTTTCATCATCAGATTTCGGTGTCCTTTCTCTAAACCAAATTTTCTACCTTTAACTCTATGTCTCATAATCAGTTACCTTCTTTATTTTTTAACCAAAACTCTATTCTTTGCATCTTCGATTTTTTTACGAATTCCTTCTACATCCATTCCGAGTGAAAGATCGAATTTATGTAAAGTTTCTTTTATTTCGTCCAAAGATTTTTTACCGAAATTTCTATATTTCAACATTTGAGGTTCAGTTCTACTTACTAATTCACCAATCTTATCGATTTCAGCATCGTTCAAGCAATTGCTACAACGAACCGATAATTCAAGTTCATGAACTTTACTGTCGAGAATTTTCTCCAAGTTTTCGAGTTCAGGATCCACCTCAATCTCTTCGATATATTTTGGTTCATTTTCGAAAAGAACCATTTTATCGTAAAGGTCGCGCAATAATTTTGCTGCGAGAAAAAGAGAATCTTTCGGATCTACACTTCCATCTGTTGTAATTTCGAGAATCAGTTTATCAAAATCAATTTTTTCGCCAACCCGCTGATCTTCAACCATATATTTTACTTTTGTGATTGGTGAATAGATAGAATCTATCGGGATTGTACCAAGTGGCATCTCATCCATATCATGATTTTCGGAAGGTTCATAGCCGCGACCGGTTCCAATCCAAAATTCCATTCTAAATTCAACATCTTCCGTCATTTCTAAAAGAACTAAATCCTTGTTCACAATTTGAAATTCATCGTTATCGTTGATCTCAGCGGCAGTAATTATCCCAATCCCTTTATGCTCCAACACAAACTTGCGTTCACTGAGTGATTCAGTTTTGATGATGATTTGTTTCAATCTCAAAATCAAATCAATATAATCACAATTTGAGCCTGGAATTGGTGTAAATTCGTGATGCAACCCTTCAATTCTCACAAATCGCACCGCAGCACCTTGAATTGATGAGAGCAGAACTCGGCGTAAAGTGTTGCCAATTGTAGTGGCAAATCCCATTTCCAATGGTCCAATCTCAAATCTGCCGTAAGTCGGCGTGTAACTATTTTCGTCAACCTGCACCTGCTCGGGCAGTTGTAACGGTTCAAGAAGTTTCATAAATTTTCTCCTCTTAATTATTTGGAGTAATACTCAACGATAAGTCGCTCATCAACATCAAGTTGAATTTGTTCACGACTTGGAATATTCAAAACAGTACCGGTAAATTTGGATTTATCCACCTTGAACCAATCGATACTATCCACTTCGGTAGAAGCTTCCATCGCTTCTTGAATCAGTGGCATTTGACTCCTATTTTCTTTAATTTTAATTTCGTCATTTGCTTTCAATAAGAAGGAAGGAATATCAACTTTTCTTCCATTTACGGTAATATGACCATGACGAATAATCTGCCTTGCAGATTTTCTTGAAGGTGCAAAGCCCATTCTATAAACCACATTATCAAGTCTCGTCTCCAAGAACTTGAGCAAGTTTTCACCTGTAACACCTGTCTTTTTCGCAGCCATTTTGAAATATTTTCTAAATTGCTTTTCCAAAATTCCATAAATACGACGAACTTTTTGTTTTTCACGAAGGTGAATACCATAATCGCTCATTTTTTTATTAAATCTTTTTCCATTACCGTGTTCACCTGGAATGTAAGGTCGTTTTTCCATTGCACACTTTGCAGAACTGCAACGAGCACCTTTCAAAAAGAGCTTTGTGCCTTCTCTGCGGCATAACTTGCATGATGGTCCTGTATATCTTGCCATAATTTATACTCTCCTTGATTTTCGTGGGCGACAACCATTGTGTGGAAGCGGCGTTGTATCTGTTATCATAATTACTTCAAGCCCTTTTGAATCTAAAGCTCGAATTGCGGATTCGCGTCCACCACCCGGTCCTTTTACTGTAACTTGAACTTTTCTTATTCCCATTTCCAATGCTGCTGTTGCCACTTCTTCACCAGCTAACTGAGCTGCAAACGGGGTACTCTTTTTTGAACCTTTATAACCAATTTTGCCACCGCTCGACCAAGCTAAAAGATTACCAGCTTTATCTGTGAGTGAAACAATAGTGTTGTTGAAATTTGAATGAATCGCTACAACACCTTCGTTAAAGGAAACTCTTACTTTTTTCTTTTTAGTTTTTCTTACATTTTTAGCCATTATAACCTCTTATTTTCTCTTGCGTCCGCGTCTTGTTTTCGCGTTTGTATGCGTTCTTTGCCCTCGAACAGGCATACCTTTTTTGTGTCTAATTCCACGATAACAACCAATTTCCATTAAACGCTTAATGTCTAAAGTTCTTTTCGTTCTGAGATCACCTTCAACTTCATAATCATCTTGAATAATTGCACGAAGTGTTTTTTCTTCTTCGTCTGTAAGGTCTTGAACTTTTGTGTTTTCATCAACATTGGCTTTTTTTAAAATTTCTTGCGACAATGATTTTCCAATGCCAAAAATATAGGTCAACCCTATTACCACTCTCTTTTTTTTAGGTATATCAACTCCTGCGATATGTGCCACTCATCCTCCTGATTTAACCTTGTCTCTGCTTATGTTTTGGGTTTGAGGGACAGATAACTCTAATTATCCCTTTTCGTTTAATAATTTTACAATCTTTACAAATCTGTTTTACAGATGCTCTTACTTTCATCGTTCTCTCCTATTTGTAGCGATATACAATTCTGCCTCGATTGAGGTCGTATGGTGAAAGCTCTGCTTTAACTTTATCACCAACCAAAATGCGGATATAGTGCATTCTCATTTTCCCTGAACTGTGAGCCAAAATAACATGTCCATTTTCCAATTTTACCTTAAACTTCATATTTGGAAGCACTTCAATCACTTCGCCTTCAACTTCAATAACGCCTTCTTTTGCCATATTACTTCTCTTTTTTCATTTTAGCAAACCGATAAAATTTCCGGCTCGCCATCGGTAATGAGAATAGTATTTTCGAAATGAGCAGACAACATTCCGTCTGCCGTAAAATACTCCCAACCATTTTCCACAACTTTATTAGTACCTATGTTTACCATCGGTTCAATCGCAATTGTCATCCCTTTTCTCAATCTTGGACCTTTTCCTTTTAATCCAAAATTTGGAACCATTGGCTCTTCATGAAGTTGTCGACCAATTCCGTGACCAGTTAAACTATCTGCCACAAAATAACCATTCGCTGCCACAAATGAACCAATTGCATTTGAAATATCACCAACTGTGGCACCGTCTTTTGCGTAAGTCATTCCTCTTTCCAGTGCTTCTTGTGTAATTTGAAGCAATTTTTCTGCACTTGCAGAAATTTGCCCAACTCGATAAGTTCGAGCTGCATCACCGTAAAACCCATTCTTATACACGCCCACATCGACACCGATAATATCACCATCTTGTAGAATTTCCTTCTTGGAAGGAATGCCGTGTACAATACAAGAATTTACAGAAGCACAGATTGCCGCGGGAAATGGAGAAAGACCTGGCACACCGTAACCTTTAAAAGCAGGTTTTCCACCTTCAGATTCTATCAACTTTTCAGAAAACTTATTTACCTCAAAAGTAGAAATCCCAACTCTAATAATACTTTCTAATTCTCGAAGTAATAATGCTACAATTCGATTTGCTTCACGCATCTTTGCTATTTCAGCGCTATTTTTAATCGAAATCATTATTACTCCCCTTCACTCTATAAAAATAAAAGATCTAACTTCTTCTGCCGCGCAATTTGCCTTTCTTCATGAAACCTTCGTAATGACGCATCACAAGATGAGATTCTATTTGCTGTAAAGTATCAAGTGCAACACCTACAACAATAATCGTTCCCGTTCCACCAAAGATGAAAGGTATGCCCGTCCATTTTTGCATAAATTGCGGTAAAACTGCAATAAACGCGAAAAATGCAGCGCCTGGCAAAGTAATTCTCGCCAAAATACTGTTGATATAATCGGAGGTTTTTTTACCTGGTTTTCTGCCTGGAATAAAACCACCATACTTTTTCATATTTTCTGCCATTTCGATTGGATTAAGTACCATCGCTGTATAGAAATAAGCAAAGAAAATAATGAGTCCTACATAAAGAGTCGTGTATAAAAATGCACCTGGCGACAATAACCTTACCATTCCGTTCATAAATTCGCTATCTGGGAAAAAAGTAGCAATCGTACGAGGGAACATCAAAATAGCCCCCGCAAAGATAATCGGAATCACACCTGCTGTATTCACTTTGAGTGGAATGTGTGTACTCTGACCACCGTAAACTTTTCTACCAATAATTCTTTTCGCATATTGAACTGGTATTTTACGAATACCTTGTGTAATAAGTACTACCGATGCAGTTACTAAAACCATTACAATCAAGACTGCAATGATGGTAAATATACTAATTGCTCCAGCTTGCAACATTTCATACATTTGCCAAAACCCGCCCGGATAACGCGCAATAATTCCAGCAAAAATAATTAATGAAATACCGTTTCCAATTCCATTTTCAGTGATTTGCTCGCCGAGCCACATAATGAAAATAACACCTGTTACCATTGTGATAACGCTGGTGAAAATAAATAAAATTGGATTTGGAGTTGTCACAGCACCGTCGATAGATTTGAGAAACATTGTAATACCAATCGCATTAAAAGCTGCTACCACAACCGTTCCGTATCTCGTATATTGAGCTATCTTTTTTTGACCTTCCGCACCTTCTTTTTTCAATCTTTCAAAAAATGGAATTACTCCACCTAAAAGTTGAATAACAATAGAAGTGGTAATGTAGGGCATTATACCTAAAGCAAAAACTGATGCTCTTCCTAAGTTTCCACCCACAAACAAATCCAACATTCCAAACAAGTTTCCGCCATCTTTTGTAGCTGCACCCATAAATTGTTGAATTGCTGAAGAATTAATTCCTGGAATCGGGATAAAGCTACCCAATCTGTAAATAATGAGAATAAGTGCAGTAAAGAGTATCTTCTTCTTCAGATCAGGAATTTTAAATATATTACTAACTCCGTTTAACACTTAAACTACCTCCGCTTTCCCACCGTTTTTTTCGATTAATTCTTTCGCAGTTTTAGAAAAACTATTCGCTTTGATATTGATGGTTTTTTTGAATTCTTCGCCACCTTTCGCCAAAATTTTAATCGGAGCTGTTTCTCTTGCTCTCAATTTTCGGACGAGATTAAGGCTCTCAAGTTTTTCAATGTCAAAATCAGTATCATTAAATTGTTGTAAAGTTTCCAAATTTACGATTCTGAAATGTTTTTTGAAAATATTGGTAAATCCTCTTTTGGGTACGCGACGCTGCAATGGCATTTGTCCACCTTCAAACCACAAAGGAATGTTGCCACCAGAGCGAGATTTTTGACCTTTATGCCCTTTACCGGCTTGTTTACCAAAACCACTTCCTTCGCCTTTCCCCAATCTTTTTTTATGTTTAATTTTCGGTCGTTTCATTTCATGAAGTTTCATACTTCCCCCTTATTCCGCTTTTTTCGGAGCAGGTTTTTCAACTTTTTTGACTTTTTTCGGAGCCGCTTTTTTTACAGTTGAAGTTGCTACTTTTTTCGGAGTTACTTTTGTCTCTTTTTTGGGACTTGCTTTCGGTGTAGCTGGTTTTGCATTTTTTTTAGAAACTGCTTTTTTAGCTGGTTTCACCTCTTCAACTTTTACCAAATGAGAAACTTTGTTTATCATACCACGAATTACAGCGTTATCATCGTGAAGCCTTGATCTATTAATTTTATTCAAGCCAAGTGCTATAATCGTTCTTTTTTGATCTTCTTTTCTGCCGATTGTGCTACGAATTTGAGTTACTTTCAACTTCATTTTACTTCCTCCGCAGTTTTTAGAATCTCTTCTCTTCCTGTAATTTCAGCTACTGTTTTACCGCGTAAGTTAGCAACTTCATAAATTGTTCTCAAAGATTTGAGACCAACAACAGTAGCTTTTGCAACATTAGCTGGTGTATTTGAACCCAAAGATTTTGTGAGAATATTCTGAATTCCAACTGCTTCTAAAATAGCACGAGCCGGTCCACCCGCAATAACTCCAGTACCTGGAGATGCAGGCTTCAAAAGAATCTTACTTGCACTAAATTTTCCCACCATTTCGTGTGGAATTGTTCCATTTGTAATTGGCACTGAAAACATATTTTTCCCAGCACGATCTGTCGCTTTGCGAATAGCATAACCAACTTCGTTTGCTTTTCCAACTCCCACTCCGACGCGTCCATCTTTGTTACCAACTACTACAGTTGCGTTAAAGCTAAAGTTTCTACCACCTTTCACCACTTTTGCAACTCTATTGATTGCAATTATCTTTTCCACTTCAAAGCGTGGTTCATTATTTTGGGATTGATTTTTTCTGTCTTGTTTCAAAGTTCCCCATAAAATTCCAAACCGGATTTTTTAACGCCATCTGCAAAAGCTTTCACTCTGCCATGAAACAAATAGCCGTTTCTGTCAAACACGATTTTGGTAATTTTTTTTGCTTTTGCAAGTTCGCCAAATTGTTTTCCGAGCTCAAAACTTTGCTCGGTTTTCTTTTTTGAACTATCAATTTTCACATCTTTGGAAGTTGTAGATAAACTGAGTAATGTGTGCCCATTTACATCGTCAATCAACTGAACGGCAAAATTCTTCAAACTTCGTGTTACCGTTAAACGTGGAATTTCTACAGTTCCAGAAATCTTATTTCGGATAGCAAATTTTCTTCTGCTACGATTAAAATTCTTTTTATAAGCTGCTTTTGTTTTCTTCATAATTCTACCTTTATTCAGTTGCGGCAGATTTGCCTGGCTTAATTTTGATGTACTCACCCTTGTAACGAATACCTTTACCTGTTGCGTAATTCAACGGTGGACGACATCTCTTAATTTCTGCAGCAAATTTCCCGACCAATTCTTTATTGTAACCCTCTATTTTGATTTCTGCTTGAACACCAAGGGCACCCTGCTCTCTTCTTGGAATCAATTCGGCAGATACATTAAGTGTTTCAGGTATTTGCAATAAAATTTCGTGTGCAAAACCAACGCTTAGTTTTACCCAAGGTCCGATTACTTCCGCAGAATATCCAGTTCCAATAACTTGTAATTCTTTTTTGAAACCTTGCGAAAGACCAATAATATTGTTATTAATTATCGACCTAGTGAGACCGTGAAAAGCTTTTTGCTCTTTCGTGTCATCTTTACGACTCACAATTATTTGACCATTTTCCTCAATAACTTTAATTCCCTCTTTAAGCGAAAAAATCATTTCTCCCTTACTGCTGGAAACTGTTACTAAATCTGTTTTAATCTCAACTTTTACGCCATCTGCAATTTTTATTGGAATTTTTCCTATTCTAGACATAATTCCCCCTACCAAACTTTGCAAACAAACTCGCCACCAACATGAAGTTTGCGAGCATCTCTATCGACCATTACACCTTTGCTAGTCGAAATAATTGCACATCCAGTATTGTTGTAAACAGATGGAATATTATTTGCATTCACATAAATTCTTAAACCCGGTTTACTAATTCTCTCGATACCAAACAAAACAGGTTTCCCTTCGTTTGTGTAGCGTAAATTAATAAACATCTTCTTTCTGTTAATCTTCTTTTTCGGGTCTCTCTCAATAATTTCGTAACTATTTATAAAATTCTCTTGATCAAGTAATTTAACGATAGACTCATTAATTTTACTGTGATCCACAGTTACACTCTTATGATCGGCCCGATATGCGTTCCTAATTTTCGTAATAGCATCAGCGATCGGATCAGTTACACTCATTTTTTCTCCTTATTTTTTACCAACTTGCTTTTCTTATGCCCGGAATTTGACCTTCAGAAGCCAATTTTCGGAAACATATACGACACAATCCAAATTTTCTCATATATGCGCGTGAACGGCCGCAAACTTTACAACGGCTATATCTTCTTGAAGCAAATTTTGCTTCTCTTTTTTGTTTAACAATCCATGATTTTTTAGCCAAAATTACTCCTTTACTTCATTTTTTTGAATGGCATTCCAAATGAACGAAGTAATTCTCTGCCTTCTTCATCTGTCTTTGCAGAAGTTACGATTGTAACACCCATTCCACGCAATGCATCAATTTTATCATAATCTATTTCTGGGAAAATTGTCTGATCTTTGATTCCCAGAGAATAGTTTCCGCGCCCATCGAAAGATTTTGCTGATACACCTCTAAAATCTCGAACTCTCGGAAGATAAATTGAAACTAATCTATCCAAAAACTCATACATCACTTCACGACGAAGGGTGACTTTGCAACCTATCGGCATCCCTTCTCTCAATTTAAAATTCGAAATAGATTTCGTTGCTTTTGTGATGATTGGTTTCCTACCTGTAACAACCACCATATCTTTGACGGCATTATCTAAAATTGCTTTGTTTTCGGTAGCAGCTCCCACGCCCATATTCACAGAAATCTTCTCGATTTTTGGAACCTGATTAACATTTTTATAATCAAAATGCTTCATCAAAGTTGGGATTACTTCTTTTCTGTATTTTTCTAACATTCTATTCATTATCCCACTCCTTAAATCTCATCACCAGTTTTCTGGCAAACGCGTACACGGGAGTCTTTCACTTTTTTGAAAACTGCACGTGTCACATCGTTAATTTTTTCGTTGAACAGTTTTACATTAGAAACATCTATTGTTGCTTCTCTTTCCACTATTCCACCTTGCTGATTTTGTTGTGTCGGTTTGGTATGTTTTTTGATGAAATTAACTTTTTCCACAATTATTTTTCCTGTTTTTGGAATAGCTTGCAGAACTTGTCCTTTCACGCCTTTATATTTTCCCGTAATGACGACAACAGTATCACCTTTTTTAATTTTCATTTTTTTATCAGCCATCATTTCTCCTAAATAACCTCTGGCGCCAATGAAACGATTTTCATATAATGTTTATCTCTCAATTCGCGCGCTACTGGTCCGAAAATACGCGTTGCAAATGGTTCACCTCTTTCATCAACAATCACTGCGGCATTATCTTGAAATTTTATGTAAGAACCATCTACTCGTGCCACTTCTTTACTCGTGCGCACAATAACTGCTTTTTGAACCGAACCTTTTTTGATTTTGCTGTTTGGAATAGCAGATTTAATAGCAACAACTATTTCGTCACCAACTGTCGCATATCTTCTACCAGAACCACCAATAACCTTGATACATTGTGCTTTTTTTGCACCTGAATTATCGGCTATAACTAATTTTGTTTGAGCTTGGATCATTGCAAACTCCCCTATTTACTTCTTTCAATTATTTTATTCAAAGCCCAGCGTTTATCTTTGCTCAATGGTCTGCTTTCGATAATTTCGACAACATCACCCACTTTACAATCGTTATTCTCATCATGAGCTTTGAATTTTTTGTGTTTTCTGACAATTTTTTTATAAAGTGGATGCTTGTATTGTCTTTGAACACTAACAACAATAGTTTTCTCCATTTTATCACTAACAACTGCCCCTATTTTCGTAATTTTTTTACCGGTCATCATACCCTCTTTTATCTTATCGATTTTTCTTTTTCGGTTATTAGTGTTTTGACGCGAGCAATATTTTTTCGAATCTTCACAATATTATCTGCATTTTCCAGCCTACTGGTAGACTGTTGAAAACGAAGATTAAATAACTCTTCCACAAAATCATTTAATTTTGCGTTTAATTCATCGATACCTAATTCACGCATTTCAGCAACTTTCATTCTGCGATCCCCTCTCTAAAAATGATTTTTGTGCCGATGGCTAACTTGTGCCCAGCCAATTCGACAGCTCTTTTAGCAACTTTGGAATCTACGCCTTCAAATTCAAAAAGAATTCTTCCCGGCTTCACCACTGCTACCCAATATTCGGGAGCACCTTTACCTTTACCCATTCGCGTTTCAGCTGGTTTTTTAGTGACTGGTTTGTCAGGAAAAATACGCAACCATAATTTCCCGCCTCTTTTCATTTGACGAGTAATCGCAACACGCGCAGCCTCAATTTGACGACTCGTAATCCAACCTGCGTCTAACGCAATCATACCATAATCGCCAAAACTAATGGTAGAACCACGATAAGCCAAACCTCTTCGACGACCTTTTTGTTGTTTTCTATATTTTACTTTCTTTGGTGATAACATTATTCACTCTCCCTAATCAAGAATATCACCTTTGTAAATCCACACTTTCACGCCGATAATACCATATTCCGTTTCAATCGGAGTATGCGCATAATCGATATCCGCTCTCAAAGTATGAAGTGGTGTTCTTCCTTCTTGATATCGTTCTGTTCTTGCCATTTCCGCACCACCCAATCTACCAGCACATTGTACTTTGATACCTTGCGCACCTGCTCTCATCGCGTTACGAATAGCAAATTTCATTGCTCTTCTGAATGCTGTTCTTTTTTGCAGTTGTTGCCCAATTTCTGCACCAACCAAAGCGGCATCCATCCAATGGTCTTTGATTTCTTGAATGTTGATCATCACATTCAATTTGCTCTTTTTATGTTGATTTACCAAAATATTAAGTTCGCCTCTTAACTTGTTAATTTCAGAGCCTTGGCGACCAATAACTTGCCCTGGTCTCGCAGTGTGAATATCTACTGTGATAGATTTTGTTTTTCTAGCAATTCTAACTTTAGAAATCATCGCATCACTCAACCTCTTCTTGATATATTTTTTAATTTTCAAATCTTCGTGAAAATTATCGATATATTCTCTGCCCTGAGCAAACCAAATAGAGTCATGCTTCTTGTTTACACCAATTCTAAACCCAACCGGATTAGTTTTCTGACCCATTAGATTCCTCCTGAATGTCTTTAATGCGCAATGTTATGTGGCAAGTTCTTCTTCTGATAACTGTGGCTCTACCTTGAGCACGTGGCCGTTGTCTTTTCATAATTGGTCCATCATCAGCGTAAACTTCATTAACAATCATATTCTCAATATCTGTCTTGCCTTCTTTCATTGTAGCGTTCGCAATTGCCGCGTTGAGAAGTTTGGCAATCTTCGGAGCTACCGTTTTTTTTGAAAAAAGCAATATTCTTTGAGCTGATGGCACATCTTTTCCACGGATAAGGTCTAAAACAAGTCTCGCTTTTCGTGCCGAACCTCTAAGATTTTTTACTTTTGCTACTGCTTCCATTAGTTAAGCTCCCATTTCCTTATTTACTTACTTTATGACCGCGATATGTACGGGTCGGAGAAAATTCTCCCAATTTGTGTCCCACCATATCTTCTGTGATATAAACTGGTATGAATTTGCGACCGTTATGAACTGCAAATGTGTGTTCCACAAATTTTGGTAGAACGGTTGATCTTCTTGACCATGTTTTAATCACTTCTTTTTTGTTTTGTTTTATCATCTCATCTACTTTTTTTTCAAGATGAGCATCCACAAAAGGTCCTTTCTTTATCGAACGAGCCATAATTACTTCCTCTTCTTCTTAGATTTTATTACATATTTATCGGAATATTTATGCTTCTTTCTAGTCTTTCCGCCTTTCGCCAAAACACCCCAAGGTGATACTGGATGACCACCACCAGAAGTTTTAGCTTCACCACCACCCATTGGATGATCTACAGGATTCATTGCCACACCACGAACGGTAGGGCGAATTCCTAACCAGCGTTTACGACCAGCTTTACCATAATTAATCGTATTATGTTCCGCATTTCCAACTTGACCAATCGTAGCTGCACACTCTTTTCTAATTAAGTGAACATCGTTCGAAGGCATCTTTACATGAACATAGCCTTTTTCTTTAGCTACAATCTGCCCATAACTTCCGGCACTTCTCGCAATTTTACCACCTTGACCTTGCTTCAACTCGATGTTGTGAATAATTGTTCCAAGTGGAATACGGTCGAGTGGAAGCGTATTTCCGACTTTAATTTCAGCATTTAAACTTGCCAAAACCCAATCGTTCACTTCCAAACCTTTCGGTGCTAATATGTATCTTTTTTCACCATCTTTATAAAATAACAATGCAATTCTTGCAGATCTGTTTGGATCATATTCGATAGCAGCAACACGAGCTGGAATGTCTAATTTATTTCTTTTGAAATCAATAATTCGATAGTGTCTGCGATGACCACCGCCACGATGACGACAAGTAATTCTACCGTGATGATTTCTACCTGCTTTTTGATGACGATGAACCGTCAGAGATTTTTCCGGCTTTGTTTTGGTAATCTCTTCAAAAGTAAAGCCAGTTTTGAATCTCATTGTTGGTGTAATCGGTCTGTATTTTTTAATTCCCATTACAATCTCCTATGCTTCAAATTCCGCGATGGAATCGCCTTCTTTAAGTTTTACAATTGCTTTTTTCCAATCTGCTCTTTTTCCAGAATATCTACCCATTCGTTTAACTTTTCCACGTTGATTGATAGTATTAACATTCAAAACTGTAACATTGAAAATTTTCTCAATCGCTTTCTTAATTTCAATCTTATTTGCAATTTTACTCACCTGAAAAGTGTAGGAATTATTTGAATTTTGCATTCCGGATGATTTTTCTGTGATAATCGGCGCTATCAAAATTTCTCTCGGATTTCTCATTTTTCAAATACCTCCTTCATTTTTTTGAGTGCAGATTCTGTAATAATTAAGCTCTTCGTATTCAATACTTGATAAGCAAATGTACTGTCTGCTCTGTTCATCGAAACACGCGGAATGTTTGAAAAAGATTTGATAATGTTGTGGTCTGTGCCCTCAACTAGAATCAATTTTTTACCATTCTCGGCTGATATTTTTGATAACAAATCAAGTGCATTTTTTGTATTTGGTTTGTCAAATTTCAAATCTTCAATAACAATCACTTGCTTTTCGCTTGCTTTTGCTGTAAGGGCAAGTTTCAAAGCCAAACGCTTCTTTTTCTTCGGTATTTTCTTCGTCCAATCTTTTGGCTTCGGGCCAAACGCATTACCACCACCAACACGAATTGGAGTTCTCAAATTACCCGGTCTAGCATTACCAGTTCCCTTTTGACGATACAACTTTCTACCGCTACCATGAGCTTCGGCACGAGTTTTTACCGCAGATGTACCTTGACGCTGATTCGCCAAATACATATTGATAACTTCGTACAATAAAGCTTTTGGTTTTTTAGATTCAACGGCAAAAAGTGATTTTGGAAGAGTAACCTTACCGATTTCTTCACCTTTTACTGAATATTTATTTACTTTCAACATCATTTCACTCCATTACATCTCTTTTCTCAATCTAATAATGCTGTTACGATGTCCTGGAACTGCACCCTTGACGAGAATAAGATTTTTTTCAACATCAACTTTCACAACTCTTACATTGAAAATTGAAGTTTGCTCAACACCTTTATGTCCTGGAAGTTTCTTGCCTTTGAAAACACGTGCCGGAGTGGCACATTGCCCAATAGATCCTGGTCCACGATAAGATTCGTGTACACCATGAGTAGCCTTGAAACCGTGAAATCCGTGTCTTTTCATCACACCAGTAAAACCTTTACCTTTAGATTTTCCAGTAATTTCGATAATTTCATTTTCCACAAACATGCTCACATCAAAAACTTCACCCTCTTCGATATCCTTATATTCCTTCAATCTGAATTCCTTCAAATATCTATAAAAAGGACTGTTATGTTTTTTGAGATGACCAATTTTTGGTTTGTTGAGTTTTTTCTCTGCAACTTCTTCATAACCAAGTTGCACCGCATCATAACCATGTTTTTCGACAGTTTTTCTGTGAACCACACCACAAGGCCCAGCCTGAACAACGGTAACAGTAATTCTTTTACCATCTTTGTCAAAAACTTGCGTCATTCCTATTTTTTTTCCTATTAAACCTATCATTATTCAACTCCCCTAAACCTTGATTTCCACATGAACACCAGCAGGCAAATTAAGTTTTTTGAGGGCAGTAGTAGTTTGTGGAGTAGGGTTAACAATGTCAACTAACCTTTTGTGTACACGCATTTCAAACTGCTCTTGAGCTTTTTTGTTTACATGAGGAGATTTCAAGACGGTATAAATTGATTTATCCGTTGGAAGCGGAATCGGACCGACAATTTTCGCACCTGTATTTTTGGTACTGTTGATAATTTCCGCTACAGATTTATCGAGCAAACGAAAATCGTATGCTTTCAATTTAATCCGAATGGTATCATTTTTTTTCTTTTTAGCCACAATTCCTCCGAATTATTCAGCGACTGCACCAACAACGCCAGCACCGATAGTTCTTCCACCTTCACGAATCGCGAAACGAAGACCTTGCTCCATTGCAATCGGGGTGATAAGTT
>CAZWYK010000012.1:0-15805 GCA_964638205.1 uncultured Candidatus Cloacimonadota bacterium
ATAGTATTTCAGCAGGACTAGATTATCCAGGAGTTGGGCCAGAGCAAAATCCACTTTTCCTGTTAGATATTGTTGGTGAAGTTTCAAAGGTTGTTTCAATCTCATTCCGACTTTTTGGAAATGTATTGGGTGGTGCAATCATTATTCTAGTTGTATCATCATTAGTGAAATTTATAGTTTTTCCGGTTGGATTAAACTTGTTTTTTGGAATTTTCGTAGGAACAATCCAAGCGTTTGTGTTCACGATGTTAGCTCTCACCTACATCGGTGTGGAAATTGCGGAGTAGGAAATAATGGTTGAATATATTAAAATTGCGGCATATTTGGGTGCAGGAATTAGTGTTGGAATCGGTGCTGTTACTACTGGAATTGGCTCTGGAATTATTGCAGGTGAAGGCGCAAAAGCGATTGTGACTCAGCCGAGAGCAAACGAATCAATTTTTCGCACAATGCTGATTGGCCAAGCGGCAGCTCAAACGGCTGGAATTTTTGCGTTAGTTGTCTCGATGTTACTTATTTACGGTGGTTTCGATGTTGCAGATGGCAGTTGGTACAAAGTAGCAGCTCTCTTATCTGCTGGTGTAGCGATTGGAGTCGGCTCGATTGGACCATCAATCGGGGCGGGTTATTCTGGCGGCGAGGCCTGTAAATCTATCGCACGTATGCCAAAACATAGCAACGCAATTATGGGGAATATGCTGATTGGACAAGCACTTTCGCAAACTTCGGCAATTTTTGCGTTAGTTGTTTCACTGCTCTTGCTTTATTCAGTTCCTAATCCAGAAGAAGGTATTCCAGTTGGACGCCTTATATTCAAATCGGTTGCGTTTTTGGGAGCGGGTTTGTCTATTGGTTTTGGTACGATTGGACCGGGTGCGGGAATTGGTTATGTGGCCGGTAGAGCAAATAATATGATGGGGCGTTTTCCAGATGAAAAAGCTTCCATTATGAGGACAATGTTTGTGGGTGCAGCTGTATCGGAATCAACAGCAATATATTCTTTAGTAGTGGCATTTTTATTAATATTTGCAGTTTAAAAAAAATATAAAAAGATAAACGGAGGAAAAATGGAAGGAATCACATTAGCAGCAGGAATTGTGAAGGCTTCGGCACTTTTGGGTGCTGGATTATGCATGGGAATGGGGGCGTTGGGACCCGGAGTTGGTGAAGGTTTTGTAGCTGGAAAAGCTTGTGAAGGGATTGCACGTTCGCCCGAAAATGCAAGTCTAATTACTCGAACAATGCTTGTTGGTCAAGCTGTGTCGGAATCTACAGGTATCTACTCACTTGTAATTGCACTTCTTTTGATATTCTCAACATAAATTTTAATTATTTGGAGAGGGTATGATAAGTATAAATTATGCTTTTATCATCGTTATTTTGAATTTCATTTTATTGCTAATAGTTTTAAATAAAATGCTTTACAAACCGATTAAAAAGTTTCTCGCCGAGCGTGAGCAAAAAATTGCTTCCGATATTGATGACGCTTCTGGGAATAAAGTGAAATCGGAAAAATTAGTCAAACAAAAGCATGAAGAGCTAAAGCAGTCTGCCGAAGATATCCGAAAAATGAAACAATTGGCGAAACGAGATGCAGATAAGCAGGCTTCCGAAATTATGGATAATGCACACACACAAGAGAAGAAAATCCTCAAAGATACGGAAGACCAATTGGCTCACGAACGCGATAAGGTAATGAAAGAAATTGAGGGTGATTTGAGTGAGTTAGTAACTGAGTTATCCGCAAAATTTCTTTCTGAAAAAATCAATGTAGAAAATGATAAAAAGATGATTAGTAAAATAATTTCTAACGATAAAAATGAAGAATAAATTAGTTGCAGAGCGTTACTCAAAAGCGATAATTGGTTGCGTCGAGCCGAAAGATTATGATGCTATTTTGTGTGACATTAATGCATTACAACAGCTCTTTAGTCAAAGCAATAATTTGGCAAAATCGGCAGATTCCCTTTTGTTTTCGCGTAAAAATCGGTTTGAATTGGTTCAGCAAATTCCCCAAAATCTAGTATTTCAAGACATTTGGTCGAATTTATTTGAAATTCTGGTGAAGAAAAATCGTTTTAGAATTATTTCAAAAATTTTAGATGATTTGGAAGTTAAAATTTTGAATGAAAATGGAAAGATAAAAGTATTACTGAAAATAGCTCGTCAACAATCTGACGAAATGATAGCGAAAATTTCTGTAAAAATTAGTGATATTTTACAAAAAAAAATTGTTTTGACAGTTCAAATTCAGCCAGAGATAATTGGTGGTTTTGTAGCTGAAACAGAATCTATATCAATCGACGGCTCAATCAAAAATAACTTGATAAAATTAATAAAAAGATAGAGGTCAGTGTGAAAATACAACCAGACGAAATAAGTGCAATTTTGAAAGAAAAAATCAAAAATTTCAAATTTGAAATAGATATCGCCGAAACTGGAAAAGTAGTTCAGGTTGGTGATGGTATCGCACGCGTTTACGGCATGGAAAATGTGATGGCGGGTGAGATGATTGAGTTCCCAAATGGAGTTGTGGGAATGGCTTTGAACTTGGAAGAAGATAATGTGGGGTGCATCCTTTTTGGTGAAACACACAAAGTTAAAGAGGGTGACATTGCCAAGAGAACGAAACGGATTTTAGAGGTTCCAGTCGGAAAAAATGTTTTGGGGCGCGTGGTAAATGCTCTTGGACAACCGATTGATGGTAAGGGCGAAATTGTGCCAGATGCCCATTTTGCAGTTGAACGAAAAGCATTGGGAATTATTCAACGACAACCCGTGAAAGAACCATTACAGACAGGTTTGAAATCAGTTGATGCGATGATTCCAATTGGTAGAGGGCAGCGAGAACTCATTATTGGTGACCGTCAAACAGGTAAAACCGCCATAGCTATTGACACAATAATAAATCAAAAGAATACAGATGTAGTCTGCGTTTATGTTGCGATTGGACAAAAAAAATCATCAATTGCAAAATTAGTAAAAATATTGGAATCACATGGTGCGATGGAGTATACGGTAATTGTTTCAGCATCAGCATCAGATTCATCATCATTGCAGTATCTAGCGCCATATTCAGGTGCTTCGATGGGGGAATATTTCCGCGATAAAGGTCAACACTCCCTCATTGTTTATGATGATCTTTCTAAGCATGCAGTTGCTTATCGTGAGCTTTCATTGCTATTACGAAGACCGCCGGGACGCGAAGCATACCCAGGTGATGTGTTTTATCTCCATTCACGTCTTCTGGAGAGGGCATCTAAACTGAACGATGAATTAGGTGGTGGTTCATTAACCGCACTTCCAATTATTGAAACACAAGCCGATGACATTACTGCCTACATTCCCACAAATGTAATTTCTATTACAGATGGGCAAATTTATTTGGGAAGTCGTCTTTTCCATTCAGGAGTAAAACCAGCAATTAATGCGGGGCTTTCTGTATCACGCGTAGGTGGTTCTGCTCAGATCAAAGCGATGAAAAGTGTAGTCGGTCAGCTTCGCTTGAATTTGGCTCAATACGATGAATTAAAAGCGTTTGCAAAATTTGGTTCCGATTTAGACCAAATAACGCAAAATCAGTTGCGTCGTGGAGAGCGGTTAGTAGAGATTTTGAAACAAAGTCAATATTCACCGCTTCCTGTTGCAAAGCAAATATTCATTATTTTTATGGCAAACGAAGGGTTTTTGGATAAAATTGAAATTGCCAATGTGAAGAAAGTTGAGGAAGAGCTTTTTTCAACTCTCGATTTGAAATATCAAGATTTTATGACTGAAATGGTGAAGAGTAAATTAAGTGATGAGCGAAAAGAAGAGATGCGTAAAATTTGCGAAGAGGTTTTGCAGAAATTTTAGGATAATTTATGGCGAATATTAAAGAAATTAAAACTCGCATCGAAAGTGTGGTAAATACGCGTCAAATTACGAACGCAATGAAAATGGTGTCTGCTTCAAAATTGCGAAAAGCACAAAGTAGTATTATGCGAGCACGTCCCTATGCAAATCGTTTGAACGAGATGATTGAGATGATTAAGTTGAAAAATGCTACAACTACTCATCCACTTCTTACTGAGGTAAAAAAAAGTGGTGAAGGGGTCGTTGTGGTGGTAACTTCTGACCGTGGGCTTTGCGGTGCTTTTAATGCACATATAATTCGTAAAACAAACGAATATATCAGTAAAAATCCGAACACAAAGCTCATTTGTGTCGGCAAAAAAGGGTACGATTATTTCAAAAACCATTCTAATAATGTTATCGAAAAATATGTGGATTTTTTTAATGAAATGAATTTTGGTGTTTCAAAAGAAATAGCATCTAAAGTTACCGAGATGTATTTAAATGAAAAATATTCCAGAATTGTGGTAATTTACAATGAATTTAAGTCTATTATTCAGCAAAATATAATAGCTAAACAAATTTTACCTATTGAATCCCAAAAACCGGAAAACACATCCTTAGTTGATTTTATTTACGAGCCTAATGAAGATGTAATCATCGAAAATTTAGGAAAAAAATATGTAAATGTGTCGATTTGGCGGATTTTATTGGAATCTTCTGCTGCTGAACAAGGTGCCAGAATGACCGCAATGGAATCTGCAACGGAGAACGCAACGGAGTTAATTCATACTTTAAAATTAACTTACAATAGGGCGCGTCAAGCCGCAATAACAAAGGAAATTATTGAAATTGCGTCTGGTGCAAATGCGATAAAATAAAAAAGATAAATGAGGAATATATGATTGAAGGAAAAGTTGTTCAAATTATTGGACCAACAGTAGATGTAGAATTTGCGGAAGGATATTTACCTGCGATTTATAATGCTTTGACAATAGAAAGAAAGGGTATTAAAGAATTGGTTTTAGAAGTGCAAATGCATCTCGGTGAAAATAAAGTTAGAACCGTGGCAATGGACTCGACAGATGGCTTAATGCGTGGGGCAAAAGTGAAAGACACCAATAGTCCAATTACAGTTCCGGTTGGAGAGGAAGTTCTTGGTAGAGTCTTGAATGTTGTAGGACAACCGATTGATGAAGGTGGTGATATCAAAACAAAAACGCGTTTGCCTATCCATCGTCAAGCACCAGCTTTTGAAGATTTAGCGACAGAAGAAGAGATTTTAGAAACTGGAATAAAGGTAATTGACTTAATCGAACCATACTCAAAGGGTGGGAAAATTGGCCTTTTTGGTGGTGCAGGTGTTGGTAAAACTGTAATGATTCAAGAGCTAATTAGAAATATAGCGATTGAACACGGTGGATTTTCTGTATTCTCTGGCGTGGGTGAAAGAACAAGAGAAGGCAATGATCTTTGGTTGGAAATGGCGTCATCAGGCGTTATTGATAAAACGGCGATGGTTTTTGGGCAAATGAATGAACCACCGGGAGCAAGGCAGCGAATTGGACTTACGGGTTTGACGATTGCTGAATATTTTAGAGATGTTGCAAAAAAAGATGTGTTGTTATTTATTGATAATATTTTTCGTTTTACGCAAGCAGGTTCAGAGGTATCAGCTCTTCTTGGTAGAATGCCTTCGGCAGTTGGGTATCAACCGACTCTTGCTACCGAAATGGGAGAACTTCAAGAACGGATTACATCGACAAAAGATGGTTCTATTACTTCTGTTCAGGCTGTTTATGTACCAGCTGATGATTTAACAGACCCAGCTCCAGCGACCACTTTTTCACATCTTGATGCAACTACTGTTTTGAGTCGAAAAATTGTGGAATTAGGTCTTTATCCAGCAGTTGATCCTCTTGATTCAACGAGTCGTATTCTAGACCCACAAATTATCGGAGAGGAGCATTATGGTGTTGCACGTGAAACACAGAAAATTTTACAAAAGTACAAAGATCTGCAAGATATTATTGCTATTTTGGGGATGGATGAACTTTCAGAAGAGGATAAAACTATTGTAAATAGGGCACGTAAACTGCAGCGTTTCTTTTCTCAACCACTATTTGTAGCTGCAGAGTTTAATAATGTGCCGGGGGTTTATGTGCCAATTAAAGATACAATCGAGGGCTTCCAAACTATCCTGAATGGGCATTGCGACTCTTGGCCAGAACAAGCATTTTTATATGTTGGTGATATTGCTTCCGCAGAAGAAAAGATGAAAAAAATAAAGAAAAATGGATAAAATACTTTTAGAGATAATTCAACCAACGCAAACAGAAATCTCTAAAAAGTGTGACCATGTGATTGTGCCTGGCATAGATGGAGATTTTGGTGTTGATTTCAATCACACTTCGTTTGTGACACTAATCCGACCTGGAATTTTAAAATTATACCAAGGTGGAACATTAATTGAATACGCAATTCACGATGGTTTTGTTACAGTTGAAAATAATAAAATTGTCATAATCTGTGAAACGATTGAAGGTGTCCAAGACCTTGATGTAAAGCGTGCTAAAAATGCGAAAACGAGAGCCGAAAAAAGGCTAAAGTTAACTGATGGAAATATTGATTACCGTCGTGCGGAGGCTTCTCTAAAGCGAGCAGTAGCAAGATTAGCAATTCGTAAATAATGAAAATTTCAATTTTTGTTTTCTTGTTTTTTTTATTGATTGGATGCGACAAATCAAATAATAAGGTTAATATTCAAGGTGTTTCAAAAGAGGAAATTGCAGAAATTGAAATTAAACAAACAGACGTTTTTATTGACCCAATTTTTACAGAGGGTATTTATTTAACTGGTTGGACGGTTGCTTCCAAAAAATTTCAAACAATTTTGGACAGTGCTTCTGAAGCTGGAATAAATACGGTAGTTTTCGATGTAAAAAATATGAATGGCGACATTTTTATTGATTACCCCCAAATAGAGCCAAAATCACAAGAAAACATAAAGTCGATTATTAACATCAATGATGTGGTTGATGTGCTTCATGCTAGAGATATGAAGGCCGTTGCTCGTGTCGTCATGTTTCATGACCAATATTTAGCAAAAATAGATAGCACATTACGACCCCAAAAAGCAGATTCTACGGCTTGGCGTGAAAGTAAGCGAAGAAAGCCATCGTGGTTAGATTCTTCACACCCAAAAGTACAACAGAGATTGCAACATTTAATCCAATATGTTTGTGATAATGGAGTTGATGAAATTCAGCTTGATTATATTCGTTTTCCAACCGGCGGAAAATTATCAGCTGCAAAATTTTATTTTCAAAAAGAAGATTCACTATTAAGTATTTCAGATTCACTGCATATTCTTAGGAAGAAAGAAGATATTATTGTCGATTTGATTGAGAGTTTGCGGTTGATTTGTAATGACTACGGGGTTAAATTAACCGCAGATGTATTTGCCATTGTTGCCTGGCAGCGTGCAGTGGATGTGTCAAATACAGGTCAAAACATTCCCAGAATAACGCAGGTTCTCGATGCAATTCACCCGATGTTATATTCATCTCACTTTAACGCCAATTTTGGACACAGAAAGAATGTAGGAAATGAACCATACTATATAACTTATCAGGCTACTAAATTAGCTCAAAAGCATTCAAAATGTAAAGTTATTCCATACATTCAAGCATTTGAATATAAAGTTAATTACAACAGAGAGTATGTTTTGTCCCAGATAGAGGCCGTACGAAATGTCAATGCTGATGGTTACATCTTGTGGAATTCATCAAGTAATTATTGGAATGCTTTAAGGTGGATTTGTGAAAGTAAACAATAGATGTTTCACGTGAAACATCTATTGTTTACTTTTTTGGATTAATAATGAGTGAATTTCTTTGTTTGTTTTTGCTTTTCTAAGTTTTTCAATTATTTTACCATCTCTTAATAATCTCGAAAGGTAACTTATCGCAAAAAGATGTTGCGCATCATTATGTAAGAGTAGTACGAAAAATAAATTAACAGGTTTTTCATCGATGGCATCAAATTCAATTGGCGTTGTTGAACGCCCCAATAAAATTGTAGGTCTTTCTATTTTTGTTGCTCTTATTTGCCGCGGATGCAAAAGAGCTACACCATCGCCAATGGCGGTTGAAATTAGTTCTTCGCGTGCAATTAGTACTTTGTACAACCACCGGTGGTCTTTTACTATTTTTTGTTGTTTTGTGAATTTTGACATTTCACCAATTGCTTCATATTTATTGTTTGCATCAAACTTAATAAGAATATTGGTTTTACAAAAATAATCGCCAAAGCGTTTCATTGATTTTTTTAATGCTAAATCTTCGAGCTCAGACTCTTTTAGATTAGCGAGCCAGTCCTCAATTTCTTCTTTTTTAATTTTTTTTACACCTTTTTCGAGAGTTATTTGAAAAACTCCAGAATTTATCATCTCACTAATTACCGAATCTGTTACTTTTAACAAAGAAGCCACTTTTTTCAAAGTCAGTAAATTATTTTCCATCAAATCCTCCTGTATTTTATGCGACAAATTCAAACCCAAATAACAATTTGTCAAGTTATAGTGTAAATGTCTTGACATAAAAGAGATAAATTAATTGTGAAGAACCATGAAGAAGATATATTATTTTTTGATGATTATTACTATTGGATGTAGTTACTCAGTCTACACGAGTGGATTTTCTCATTTGAAATCCATTAATGTTTTTGTTTTTGAAAATACTACAACTGAATATGAATTAGAGGAAGTGCTTGATGGAGTTTTGATTGATAAATTTCAAAATGAAGCAAGATTAAAATTGGTAAATGTGGATGCCGATTGTGAAATAGCTGGAAAAATATTAGATTATTCTAAAAAAATATTGGAATATAGTGGGGGGAATGTAGATGAATATGAGGTTAGAATTTTACTTGATGTAACCTTCACAGATTTGCTGAATAATGAGATAATTTGGCAAAAAAAATCTTTAATTTTATCTGAAAAATATTCTAATTCTGATTTTAACGAAGATGAAAACAATGAAACAATGGAGTTAATAGCAAAAACAGAAACAGAAGCCCAAAACAGAATATTTAAGGCTCTTTTTGAGCAAATAATTAAAAACAGTTTGGAAGAATGGTAAGAATAAATAAATTTCTCGCAATGTGTAATTTGGGTTCAAGACGAAAAGTTGAGCAACATATTTTAGATGGAAAAATTATGGTAAATGATGAAGTTATCACAGAGTTAAGTTTTCAAATTAATAAAGAAAAAGATATTGTTAAATTTGATGGAAAAATTGTGAAAGTAAAATCAGACAATATTTATTTAATGCTGAATAAACCACCAAATTATTTAGTAACATCAAATGATGAGTTTGGTAGAAAAACGGTATTTGATCTTGTGCCTGATTTTAATGTTCATCTTTTTGCAATTGGTCGTCTCGATTATCAGTCAGAAGGCTTATTGCTTTTAACTAACGATGGTGATTTTGCTAATCAAATTATCCACCCGAGCTATAAATTACCAAAATTATATAAAGTTAAGGTTTCTGGTAAAATTGATGATGAGCAAATTACAAAACTACGAACTGGGATAGTGATTGATGGTAAAAAAACAAAGCCAGCAATCGTATTTAAAGAAAGTTCAAAAAACGATGTGACTGTCCTGAAAATAACAATTCATGAAGGTCGAAAGCGGCAAATTAGAAGAATGTTAAAAAGCGTAAATTCAAAAGTAATAAAACTGAAAAGATTACAGATAGGTAGTATGAAGTTAGGTAATTTACCAGTTGGAATGTGGCGAATTTTAAAACCAAATGAAATTGCTGCACTTAAAAATATAGCAAAAAAAGGAAAAAGATGAAATTAGGAATTTTAGGTTTGTCAAATTCAGGTAAAACCACAATTTTCAATGCATTGACTGGCCAGAATATAGAAACGGCATCATTCACGAGTGGTAAGTTTGAGCCGAACTTAGGTTTAGTGAATGTGATTGATGAGAGAATAACAAAATTATCAGAGATATATAATCCCAAAAAAACAGTTTATGCAAATATAGAATATATTGATTTTGCTGGATTATCTGGCAATGAAAATGGTGGCTTTCCCAATAATTTGTTAGCACTTCTCAAAACGACAGATGCGATTGCGTTGGTGGTTCGAAATTTTGAAAATGAAATTATTACAGGTATTTTAGGGGTTCCAGATGTTCTAAATGATATTGAAAAAATTAAATCAGAACTGGTTATTTCTGATTTAATAATTGCTGAAAAAAGATTACAAAATATTGAATTATCGGAAAAAAGAGGCATAAAAGATCAGTCTTTATTAATTGAAAAAAATGCAATTATTAAGATTTTAGATGGATTAAACGCTGAAATTCCGGTTAGAAATTTGGAGTTTTCAAAAGAGGAAAAGAAAGCGATAAAAGGATTTCAATTTATTACCCAAAAACCGATTTTAGTAATTGTGAATTCAGATGAAACGAATTTTGGCAATAATGGGGAATTATTAAAAGAGATAGAAAAACAAAGTAAAGTCGCAGAATTTGCCGGAAATTTTGAAGTGGAATTAAACAATCTTTCAGAAGAGGATGCAAAAGAATTTATGAGTGATATTGGCATTAGTGAATCGGCACAAAACCGCATTACCAAGCTATCTTACGAGTTGCTCGGTTACGTCAGTTTTTTTACTGTTGGTACCGATGAAGTGCGTGCGTGGACCATTCAAAATGGAGATAATGCGGTTGATGCGGCTGGTACGATTCACTCCGACTTAGCACGCGGATTTATTCGAGCAGAATGTTTTTCTTACGAAGATTTGGTGAATGTAGGAAATGAAAAAAAAATTCGCGAAAAAGGATTGTTTCGGCTTGAAGGGAAAAATTATCTCGTCAAAGATGGAGATATCTTAAATATTAGGTTTAGCGTTTAACTGCTGAATTTTGGAGGAGTTATGGTTGGTAAGAAAAGTGAATTTTGGAAGATTTTTGTAAGCACGATTATTTTTTTACTTTCAGTTTTAGTCCTTGTTTCGCTTTTCGTAAAATTTGAAACAATTGAGAAAGATTATAGAATTATTCAAAATGCTCAATTAAGCTTTATGCAAATATTTAAATTAGATTTTCCCGAAGTAAGCAATTCAATCGGTCCATTTGGGGCGGTTGTGGGATATTGGATTATTGTTATTTTCGGACAATATTTTAGTGTCGCTTTTTTTATTGGAGTGGTACTGTTATCATTTTTTGCAATTTTTCTGCGTAGTGAAAAACATCCAATTATTAAAACGATTTTCTTCATTGTATTCACATTTTTTACAAATATTTTACTATTTACCATAAGTTCGGGTGCTGCCATAAATCAAGGCGTTGTCGGCTTTATTCCCTTTATGATTTTAGAATTTATGAAGCGACTTTTTGGTACAACAGGTACCATTATAATTTCGTCAATTGTAATGACGGCATCACTTTTGATGATTTTTGAGGTGGAAAATGTGACATTATTTTTCCATAAATTATGGATTAACTTAATCAAAGTAGTTAATTTTATAATTAAGTTGGTTAAGAAACTTAAACAAAATCCTGCAAAAATATCCAAATCTCCCCCAAAGAAAAAATTAAATATTATTGATCATGCTGAACCACAAGAAAAGCCCGAAAAAAAAGAAAAAAAAATATATCCAAAAAGAACACTCACGCAAGATAAATCAAAAATTTCTAATAATCCTCGGGCAGATTATATTATTCCAAACATAAATCATTTTTTAACGAGTAAAGAAATATCAGGTAAAAATCGTGAGGTTATCGAAGAAAATATCAAGAAAATCAGCAATATTTTGATTGAAAAATTAGCAGAATTTAACGTAGAAGCAGAAGTGAAAAATGTGAATATCGGGCCGATTATCACTCAATATGAGATTGAACCAGCAGCAGGCGTAAAAGTCAGCACTTTCCAGTCGCTCGCAGATGATCTAGCATTGGCTATCAAAGCGAAAAGTATTCGTATTCAAGCGCCAATTCCCGGCCGTGGATTGGTCGGTATCGAAATTCCAAATGTAAATCGAGATGTGATTTGGTTGAAAGAGGTATTGAGCTCCAAAGAGATGCAAAATACTGAAAGTAAGCTTGCGATTGCGTTAGGTAAGGACATTGCTGGAAAACCAATGGTGGCCGACCTTGCCAAGATGCCACATCTTCTCATTGCGGGTGCAACTGGTTCTGGAAAGAGTGTTTGTGTAAACACGATTATCAACTCAATATTATTTCGTGCAACCCCAGAGGAGGTACGCTTCATTTTGATAGATCCCAAACGCATTGAATTATCTGGTTATGAAGGAATTCCGCACTTAGTTCAACATGTTGTAACGAATAACGAAGATGCGTTGGCCGTTTTGGAATGGGGTGTTTTCGAGATGGAAAAAAGGTACGAACTTTTACAGAAATATAAAGTTAAAGACTTGAAATCCTACAATGAGAAAATTACCAAAATAATGAAAGAACAAAGTGATTCAGAAGGTAAAATTGAAGATAAGTCTTTGCCGTTTATAGTTATTATCGTTGATGAATTGGCAGACTTAATGATGACAATTGGGCGTGAAGTGGAAAGACCAATTACGCGCTTGGCACAAATGGCACGTGCGATTGGAATTCATCTTATTTTGGCAACGCAACGTCCATCAATAAAAGTGATAACTGGTTTAATTAAAGCGAATTTTCCTTCTCGAATTGCTTTCAAGGTTTCCACGAAAATAGATTCTCGCGTTATTATTGACACAAATGGTGCTGAACGCCTGCTTGGAATGGGAGATAGCTTATTTATTGCACCGGGAGCTGAAAGTTCAGTGCGAATTCACGGTGCTTACATTGAGCCAAATGAAGTGAATGATACTGTGAAATATTTAAAAACTCAACCAAAGCCAGCCGATGAGATTAAGATAATCAAAGCGGAAAACACGATTCATTCCGATTTTAAATATGATGACGAATTATTTCCTGAAGCAGCGTTAGCTGTGGTTTCAGCTGGGTCGGCATCAGTTTCGATGTTGCAACGGCATTTCAAAATTGGTTATGCGCGTGCTGGTCGTTTGGTAGATATGCTTGAACAAGCTGGTATTGTTGGACCGCATGTTGGCAGTAAATCCCGCGAAGTTCTGGCAACAGAAGAAGAGGTAAAAAAATATGAAAATAGTTAGTTTATTTTTGCTTTTTGCAATGTCTCTTTTTGCACAACCGTTAGAAAATACTTATGAACAATTATGTGTAACTTATGAAAAAATAGAAAGTTATGAAGCAACCTTTGTGCAACATAATTTTTGGCAAGAGGCAGATATTAGTAAAATATCAAGCGGAAAAATTTATTATAATTTACATAATTTACTTTTAGATTATGTGGAACCTGTAGGACAGAAACTTATCGTATCAGACAGTACGGTAGTTATATACGATAACACTTCTAAGCAAGCAATGATTTCTAATAATAGTGATATTGCCATTCGACCGCAAGATATTTTATCAAAATATTGGCACAATTCTGCAAAAGAAATTTTGAGTAATTCCGAAAAGTTGCAAATAATAAAACTGATAAATTCTGAAAATTCACAAATAGTTGTAGAAATTTCAGAAGGTTTAATCGCAAAAATAACAATAATTGACGAAAATGAAAACAACGTTAAATACATTTTTTCTGATGCGAAAATTAACCAAAAATTACCAAAAGATATTTTTGATTTTCAGATTCCAGAAGATGTAAATGTAGTGGATACACGCGAATAACGAGGTTGAAAATGATTGCATTAATTATGGCAGGTGGTGTTGGTTCTAGATTTTGGCCACTTTCAAAAAAAGAAAAACCAAAGCAATTTTTAAAAATATTGTCCGAAAAATCGATGTTGCAGATGACGGTTGAACGATTGTTGCCAAAATTCAAGATTGATGATATTTATATTGTAACAGCAGCGTCGCAAGTAGAATTAACGCAAGAGCACTTACCACAACTTCCGCCTGAAAATATTATTGTGGAACCGTTTGGAATGAATACCGCACCGTGTATTGCACTCAGCGCTTTATATCTTGCTCAAAAATATCCCAAAAATGAAAAAATATTTGTTTTGCCAGCTGATCATCTCATCTCGAATGTGGAAGAGTTTCATCGTACAATCGAAGTTGGAAGCAATGCTGCAAATGAAGGAAATTTAGTCACATTCGGGATTAACCCTACATATCCAGCCACGGGCTATGGTTATATAGAAAGCGGGAAGAAAATTGCTGACGAAGTTTTTGAAGTGAATAAATTCAAAGAAAAACCAAATTATGAAACTGCTGAAGAATTTTTGAAGAACGGGAATTTCTTTTGGAATAGTGGTATGTTTTTGTGGAAAATTGAGACAATCGTAAATGCTTTTGAAAGACATCAGCCACAAATATTTTCACTACTTTCTGCTATTGAAAAAAAATGGGAAAGTGGTGCATCAATCGAAACAGAATATCGTCAGATGCCACGTATTCCGATTGATATTGGTATTATGGAAAAAGCTCAAAAGCGAGTTGTAGTGCCTGTTGACTACGGTTGGAGCGATGTGGGTAGCTGGAAAGCTCTTTATGAAATTTCTCCTAAAGATGAGGATAAAAATGTGCTAAAATGCAAACATGCCACTATTGAGAGTAAAAATAATTATGTAAACTCCACTAAGTTCGTAGCGTTAATTGGTGTGGAAAATTTGGTAGTAGTGGAGACGGATGATGCAATTCTCATAACCTCAAAAGAACGCTCGGAAGAGGTTAAAAAAATCACTGAACAGATGAATGAATTATAAACTATTGGATTGTGGTAAATTTGAAAAACTAGAACAATTTGATGATGTGGTTATCCGCAGACCAGCTGCACAAGCTAGCTGGCAACGAAAACTTCCGGCAGAAATTTGGCGAAATTACCATGCAAGATTTGATCAAAAAGAGAATAGCTGGACAAAAAAAAGTGAATTGCCAAATTTCAAAATCAATAATTTTCAATTTAAACTGAAACTTTCACCAAACCGTCAAATAGGTGTTTTTCCCGAACAATTAACAAACTGGCGATGGTTAGAAAAAATAGTATCAACCACAACAAGACCACTAAATATTTTAAATGGATTTGCCTACACAGGTGTTTCTACCCTTTTTGCATCCGCTCTGCCCAATGCAGTAACGCACATAGATGCTTCTTCGAGTAGCGTTAATTGGGCAAAACAAAACTGCCAACTCTCCCATTTGGGAAAAAATAATATTCGTTGGATGGTAGATGATATTCTTACATTTTTAAAGCGAGAAATTAAACGAGGTATCTTTTATGACGGTGTAATTTTGGATCCCCCTGCATTTGGGCGTGGAAAAAATGGCACCACTTGGAAAATTGGACGAGATTTTCCTACCTTAATGCAATTAGTAAATGAACTCTTGAGTGAAACACCTGAATTTATAATATTGTCATGCCACGATAAAAAATTTGGTTTAGTAGAGTTGGAGCACGAATTAGCTAAATTGCCAAAACTAAAGAATAGAAAAATAGAAACCTTAAATTTACTGATTAAATCTGAAAAAGGGAACGATTTGCCGTCTGGAAATTGTGCGAGATGGCGAATATTGGCTTAATGGTTGGTGGATACCACGCTTTTTTTGCTCTTCCTTCAGTCTGAATTTGGAACACAATGTTATTTGGTTCGAAAATAGACATTAAAAGTAATGAATCGTGTCATTATTTCGTTACTGATTCAATTTTGCCATTAATGCCTAATTTAGGCAGATAAGTAGGTGCATTCACTAGCGTTAACCCATAATTAAAATTCTTATTTTTCGATTTTTAATTGTCAATAACGATTGTACCCGCAAGATTACTTTCCATTTGTAACCATCTATTTTTTTCTCATACAATAAAATGATAAATTAAAAAAAAGTTGACAAATAATGTCTCTATCAAAAACGGGGGTATCAGTTCACTTT
>CAZWYK010000013.1:0-15572 GCA_964638205.1 uncultured Candidatus Cloacimonadota bacterium
TTGACTGGGACGCAATTTACAAAAATGCAATTAATCCTGAACTTGCCCGCAAAAGAAAAATGGAATCGGAAGGTGCAGATGACGACGCATGCAGTATGTGTGGCAAACTTTGTGCTGTAAAAACGGATAGAAATATAGACTAATGCAAGAATATTTTCTCACTATCGCCGCCGCTGATAACAGCGGTGGTGCTGGTATTCAACAAGATTTACGAGTAGCTGAAACACTCGATTTTTGGGGACTGTCTGCCATTACAGGCTTAACTACACAAGATTTTACAGGACTCGAAAATATTTACCCGATTGATTCAAAAATATTGGAAAAGCAAATCGATAAATGTTTTTGTTCATTTAAAATTGACACTGTAAAAATTGGAGCAATTTGTAGTAATGAAAACTTGCAAGTTATCGCGAAAATGCTCAAAAAGCATCGACCAAAAATAATCGTTCTCGACACTGTTTTTGCTCCCACAAATGGTCAAAACTTCATCGGAAATATTGAGCTATTTAAAGATGAATTAATACCATTTTCGACTTTTATCACCCCGAATAAAGATGAGCTCGAAAAAATTACCAACCAAAAAATCAATAATTTTGACGAAGCTGTAAAAATCGGCAAAAATATCGTTCAAAAATACAAAAGTTCAATTTATTTAACAGGCGGTCATTTCGTTAATCGAAAGGAAGCATTAATTACCAGAAACAAGACGCAAATTTTCCAAAAAGAAAAATGGAACTATCAATATAAACACGGTACTGGATGTGCTTTTTCGAGTGCTTTTGCTTGCTGTCTAACTACCGAAATTGATTCTGAAATCGCATCTCAAAAAGCTTCAAAATTAGTGGAAAAACTCTACAGAAAATTCAATCTATCAAAATAATAAAATATATCTTGACCTTCAAACTGTTGTAATATCATTCGAAACTTTGAAAATTTGAGAGGATAAATATATGGCACGGCTTTTCGGAAAAGAGTTCCATGAACACTCTAATTCATGGTTTTTTAAAAATTCGATTATTCATTTGAAAAATAATGAGTTAACTTCACAGAATTATCTCAATGAGGACGGAAATATCGTATTCAAATTTGAGTCAAATTCGACCAGATATTTCGATGTGCAAATTGAAATAATTTACGACAAAAATGGTCATAAAATCCTGCAACACCGCTGTTCAAAATGTGGCAAAGAAGACTGCAAACACTATCTTTCAGTCTTAAATTATGCATACAAATTCCTCTCCACCGAGATATTGGAAGAGAAAACAGTTCAAACTTATCATTCCAATTTGCTAAACTACAATGAATTTTGGCAACGTACCGTCTTGAATGCAAAGATTGAAATCGCCGATATTTACAACCAATCCTCCGATAAAATTCGCTTCTATTTAAAAAGTTATAAACCACTCGAAGTTCGCCTAATTTCCATTATTTTGGCAGAACATAAAATCGACAATGAAGACCTAGAAATTCTGCCGAAAGCTGAAAAACAGATGAAAGCACTTTCCTCTGCCGAGTTAGAATTATTCAAATTATTGCAAAAAAACAAATGCTCTTTCAGTCGGAAAAATAGCTTTTTTACCATTTATAAGACCAATTTTATCAACTTATTACCTACTTTAAAAAATCTTCACGAAAGAATTTTCGTGCATGAAACAGGAGATAAACTCATCTTTTCAGATGAAGAGCTCCGCATAAATTTCCGGGTTCATCAAATAAGGGACGATAAATACAGCCTAACTCTTGCAAATAAAGAAAATATTTCGGTTGCATATTCAGGAAGTACCACTTATATTTTTAAAAAGAACACTGTTTTTCCACTAATTTTACCTTTCAAAGAAAAAGTAATTGCAGATATATTTTCGACTGGTTTTTTATTAAAAAAATCAGATTTAGTTTATCTTTCTTCAGTTGTATCACGCCAATTAGCATTGGCAAAATGCTTTCTCGATTTTGACGAAGACATTGAAATTGATGAAGTCCATCACAACACGCCCATTATCACTTATCGGCTCAAAAAAGTTAATGATACCGTTATTATGGAAGGCCTACTCGATTACAAAGAAGACCTACGGATTCCAATGTCTGCAATTTTGTTGCCAGTTGAATTGGTCCGCTTTGACCAAAAAAATAAAGTTCGCTGGTTTTATATCCCACCTCAAACTAAATTTGAAATCAGACAATTTGCAAAAGAGTTGCCACAAGCCAAAACAACTGAATTAAAGAAAAAATCACAATTAATTTTTAAAGGAAAAGAAAACATCGAAATCCTCAAAAAAGTGATTTTTGAGTTTGGAAAATCAAATTGGAATATCGAACTTTGCGATGAACTAAAAAAAGAATTTATCTATAAAGTTGAGTTGAAACCCATTATCAAGACTAAATCTACTGGAAAAACAAATTGGTTTGAATATCAAGTTGAATACAATTACAAAGATGTTAAATTTACCCATTCTGAACTGAAAAAAATTTTCAAAACAAAAGAAAAATTCCACAAATTAGAAGATGGACGACTTCTATTTTTCGAGAATAGAGATGCTTTCGATGAAGTGGATATTTTATTGAAAAAAAGCAAAAAAAAACACGGTGAAAGCTATAAGCTTTCCATCTACAACTTGCCTTTCGTTTATCAGCTAAATTCTGTAAACAAAGGAATTAGTATTATTGGCGATGAATATCTTCAAAATATGTTTATCGAGATTTTAAAACAAAAATCAACTCCCCCGTATGCCTTATCACTTAATTTGCAACCAATTATGAGAAGCTATCAAAAAGCTGGATTTCAATGGTTGATGATGTTAAAAAAATATGGTATGTCGGGAATTTTGGCGGATGATATGGGATTGGGAAAAACCATTCAAGCCATTTCGGTTCTTTCCACTTTGGACACAACTTCTATCAGTTTAGTGATTTGCCCCAAAACTTTACTTTTTAATTGGGCAAACGAGATAGATAAATTTGGAAGAAATCTTTCTTATCAAATTTATGAAGGAAATAAAAAAGAGCGTGCAAATATTTTGGGGAATCTGAATACGAACATCCTTTTTGCATCATACTCTATTATCCAAAACGATATTAAACAGCTCGAAAAAATAAATTTTGAATACATTATTTTGGACGAAGCTCAACACATTAAAAATGCGACAGCAATGCGAACAAAAGCGATTAAAAAGTTAACTGCAAAAAATAAAATGGCACTTTCTGGCACACCTATCGAAAATCATCCACTCGAACTTTGGTCAATTTTTGATTTTTTAATGCCTGGATTTTTACCGCCTATCAAAAAATTCAAAAACAATTTTATTGAATCTATTACTGGAAAAAATGACGCACAAAATAAGCTAAAAATGTTTGTTTCACCATTTATTTTACGCCGAAAAAAGAACGAAGTTCTCATCGAATTGCCAGATAAACAAGAACAAATAGTTTTTTGCAAAATGGCGAAAATTCAGGAAAAAATTTATCTTCAACTTTTGGAAAAAATCAAAACAGATTATCTTCAACAACAACGTGATAAAAACTACGTTCACCTTTTGGCTGCCCTTACAAAACTACGCCAAATCTGCAATCACCCTGCCTTATTAGAAAAAACAATAAAGGATGATTTTATGCTTTCTGGCAAATTGGAAACTCTCCGTGAAATTGTTTTAGAAGCCATCGAAAATGACAAAAAAATACTTATTTTTAGTCAATTTGTGCAGATGCTTCAAATCATCAAAAAACTTTTTCAAAAAGAGAAAATTAAATTTGAATATATGGATGGTTCAACCAAGAATCGCCAAGAACGAATCGCAAATTTCAACAACAACAACAATATTCGAGCTTTTTTAATTAGTTTGAAAACCGGAGGCTACGGACTTAACTTAACCGCTGCAGATACTGTCATTATCGTCGACCCTTGGTGGAACCCAATGACCGAAAACCAAGCAATAGACCGTGCTCACCGCATCGGACAAACTAAAAAAGTGATGATTTACAAGCTCATTACCAAAAATTCTATCGAAGAAAAAATTGTGGCACTACAAAAAGAAAAACGAGAAATGTTCGAAAATATTATCGAAGATGGACAAAATGTTTTGAAAAAAATTGGCGTGAACGAACTTCAAAAAATCCTAGAAAATTAAGATGAAATATTTCTATTCCGTCAAAAACGAAATCTGCGAGGAAACAAAAATTAAAAGATCGATTTTTATCGCTCATTTGCAATATGTCGAGACAATGCAAGCCGCCAAAAAATACATCACAGAAATCGGTGAAAAACACAAAAATGCCAACCATAACTGTTGGGCTTATGTTGTTGGCGAAAAAGGCGAAACTTTTCATTCATCGGATGCGGGAGAGCCTGCGGGAACTGCCGGAAGACCCATTTTAAACACCCTTTTAAAACATAAAACGACTAACATTGTTGCTGTCGTAACACGCTATTTTGGCGGTGTAAAATTAGGTGTTCGCGGATTAATCGACGCTTACGGTTCGGTAACAGAAACTGCAATAAACAGCAATAGTTTATTTAAATTAGTGAAACTTTCTGAATTCAAAATTTTAACAACTTACGATTTGGCGGAACAATTAAAATATCAAATTGAAAAACTAAATGGCAATATCAAAAATGTCAACTATGCTGAAAAAGTCAGTTTAGAAATCTCCATCGAAACTCACCAAAAAAATGAGTTAGAAAAATATCTCGCAGAATTAGAAAAAGCTGGAAAATTAACTTTTACAAATTAAATAATTCCAATTTTTTTACCGATTTTCTCAAATTTTTCCAATGCTTCGTCAAGCTGTTTTTTGGTATGAGTCGCCATAAAACTTGTACGAATTAGCGTATCTGCCGGTGGTACAGCTGGTGATACAACAGGGTTTATAAATACACCTTCTTCATCTAATAATTTCCACATTTTGAAAGCATTCATCATATCACCCACATGAAGCGGAATAACTGGCGTTGTCGAAGGTCCAATATCGTAGCCCATATTTTTGAAATTTTCCGCCATATAGTGGGTATTATCCCAAAGTTTTTCAATGCGTTCTGGTTCTTCTTCCATTATATTCATAGCCTCAATCACAGTAGCAGCAGAGGCTGGTGGAAGTGAAGCACTAAAAATTAATGAACGTGCATGATGCTTCAAATAATGAATAACTTCCTTACTACCAGCAATGAAACCACCTACAGAAGCAAGCGATTTACTAAAAGTCCCCATGAGCAATTCCACCTCATCGGTACAGCCAAAATGCATCGCCGCACCCGCACCAGTTTTGTGAAGAACACCCAAAGAATGAGCTTCATCTACCATAACACTAGCACCATATTTTTTAGCAATTTTACAAATATTCGGAATATCTGCAACATCACCTTCCATACTGAAAATTCCATCAACAACAATAAGTGCATTTTTGCCAGAAACTTTATTTTTCAAAACTGAATCGAGATGTTCCATATTATTGTGATTAAAACGAGCCCTTTTTCCCATTGAAAGCATACAACCATCTAAAATGGAAGCGTGGTCGTATTTATCCGTAACAATGTATTCACCGCGATCGACCATTGCGGAAATCGTGCCTAAATTTGCCATATAGCCAGCGGCAAAGGCAAGAGATGCCTCTTTTCCAACGAGTTTTGCGAGCCGTTCTTCTAGCTCAATATGAATATCTAATGTGCCGTTCAAAAAACGAGATCCAGCACAGCCTGTTCCATATTTATCGGTTGCTTTTTTTGCTGCTTCGATAACGCGTGGATGGTTTGTGAGTCCTAAATAACTGTTTGAGCCCATCATCAACATCTTCTTGCCATTACAAATTACTTCAGTATCTTGTTCTGAATCGATGATGCGAAAATAGGGATAATACCCCATCGCTATATACTCTTTTGCAATTGAAAAATTTTTAACTTTATCTAATAAACTCATTCAAGCCCCGTTATTTTTATTTTTGTTCTTGAAAATAAAATATTGGAAAAATGTCAACAAATTAAATTTTATTGCTCTTTTTTTTGAATATTTTCCTGATACTTAAAAGTGTTATCACTAAAATTGCAACCCCTAAACCTATCCATTTTAAAAAAGTCAGAAAAGTCACCACCCCAGCAGCAATCAGCACTCCTAAAAATATAAAAAGAATTGATTTCCAGAAATTCAAACCCATTAAGTAAGCGGCAAGGGAACCTGTCCACGCACCAGTTATCGGTAATGGAATCGCCACAAAAAACATCAGACCAATTTCTTCATACTTTTCGATTATTGCACTTTTACGACGCGTTCTCGCAAAAATGGCTTCTAATATTTTTTTGAAAATTGGTACTTTAAAGCAAATTTTCGTAATCAAATCAAAGAATAAAAGGATAAAAAAAATGGGTATCATATTGCCGACAATGGCCAATGGAATCACTTTCCAATATGACAATTTATACGAATGAATCCCAATCGGAATGGCACCGCGAAGTTCAAAAATTGGTACCATCGAAATAATAAACACCTTCATTTCTGATGAAATTTCAATTGCATCAATTTTATTTTCGATATTTTTTTTGAAAGGGTGCTCAGCAACAAGAGAGATGCATGAAAATAAGATAAAAATTAAGAATAGCTTTTTCATAGTCTCTCAATCCATTTCTGTAATTTTGGCATCACTGTTTTTTTGGTAAAATCTGGTGCAATCGGCGTGATAGAGATATAACCATCTTTGACGGCATTTGCATCTGAATTTTCAATTTCGCTCCAATGCGGTTCATCACCGCCAATAAAGTAAACATTTTTACCATCTTTATTTTTTTCGGTACGCACAAAATTATAATATTTTCGGTGCCCTATGCAAGTTGTTTTGAAACCTCTTACTTCATCATATTTTAGATTGGGCACATTAATATTCAAAATTTCATTTTCGCCAATCTCTTGTTGGATATTATTTTTAAGCATTGCGCATAAATACTTTGCGGCTGTTTCAAATTTTTGATTTTGGTATGATGCAATCGAAATAGCAATTGATTTAAAACCCAAAAACATCGCCTCAATCGCCGCCGCAACGGTGCCAGAATATAGCACATCTTCTCCCATATTTTGTCCCGCGTTGATGCCAGAAATTACCAAATCAATCGAATCATCAATCAAAAGCTGAGAAGCCAAAATCATACAATCTGCTGGTGTACCATCAATTGCAAAATATTTTTCACCTTTTTCAATTATCTGCATCGGCTTAAAAAGTGAAATTGAATGTGACTTTGCACTTTGTTGTGTTAACGGTGCAGCTACTATTATTTCGTGCCCATTTTTTTGTAGTTCATCAGCTAAAATAGTGATACCTTCAGCATCAAAACCATCATCGTTCGTTAATAAAATCTTCATATTTTCCTTTTATTTAGAATTATTTTCACAAAATCTTTGATGTCGCGAAAATGTGAAATATAGCTTTTTTGTCCATCATAAATTGTTTTAATTGGCACAAAAGCAAATTTCCCATCTGTTTTCGCAAATTTTAAAATTATCTCAGTTTCAAATTGATAGCGTGCTGACTTGAATTCCATATTTTCCATTTTTTGCAGACTGTAAAGTCGATAGCCAGACTGCGAATCGCAGATTTTATTTTTGCTTACAAGTGAGACAATGCCACTTGTAATCCTATTGCTCAAGATGCGCATAAACGGCATTTTTCTCATGGAAAAATTACGATTACCAATTACCATATCAGCATTGATTTCGTTTTGTTTTTGAATAAATTTCGCAAAATCTTCCGGTTCGTGTTGAAGATCACTATCTATCGAGAAAGCAAACTTAAATTTCTGATTAAGTGCAGTTTCAAAGCCAATTTGGAGTGCTTTCCCTTTGCCATAATTTTGCGAAAGTTCAATTAAATTCACCTCATATTTTTTACAAATTTCCACCGAATTATCCACAGAGCCGTCATCAATAACAAAAATTTGCGTTTGTGGAAAATTTTCCAAAATTCGCCCAAATAGACTTGGTAAGTATTTTGCCGAGTTAAAAACAGGTATCACAACTGCTGTATTTTGCCAATTTGCCTTCATTTTCACCTTAGATTTTTTTTGAATGGAAAAGGGATTTTTCGGAATCTGATGTCAAGAATTTATTCTAAATTTTTATTCAAAAAAGAAAATATTTGACATTAAAAACTATTGTAAAATTTGAGGATAAAAGAAAAATTTTGGAGTAGAAAAATGAATTTAACCTATGGTAAAATTAGTAGTAAGGAAGCAATGCGATTGGAAGAAACTTATGGAGCTCACAATTATCATCCACTGCCAGTGGTTCTGGCGAAAGGCGAAGGTGCAAAAGTTTGGGACCCAGAAGGAAAAGAATATTTTGATTTTCTTTCGGCATATTCAGCGGTCAATCAAGGACATTGCCACCCAAAAATCATCAATGCTCTCATCGAACAAGCTAAAACTTTGACCCTCACATCACGCGCATTTTACAATAATAAGCTCGGCGAATACGAAAAATTTGTAACCGATTTTTTTGGTTATGAAATGGTTTTACCGATGAACACAGGTGCAGAAGCAGTAGAAACTGCCTTCAAGCTTGCCAGAAAATGGGGTTACGAAAAAAAAGGAATCACCAAAGATGAAGCAATTATCGTTTTTGCGGAAGGAAATTTTCACGGCAGAACTACCACCATTATCTCCGCCTCAACAGACCCAGATTGTCGCAAAGGTTTTGGACCATTCACACCTGGAATTACGGTAATTCCCTACAACAATGTAAATGCCCTCGATAAATTACTTTCTGAAAAAGGTGAAAAAATTGCGGCATTTATCGTTGAGCCAATTCAAGGCGAAGCTGGTGTTTTTGTGCCAGATGAAAATTATTTAAAAGAATGCTTTGATATTTGCAAAAAGCACAATGTTCTTTTTGTTGCAGATGAAGTCCAAACTGGTATCGCTAGAACTGGTCGCCTTCTTTGTAGCGAGTACGCTGGTATCAAACCAGACATTACAATTTTAGGAAAAGCAATTTCCGGTGGTGTTTTGCCAGTTTCAGCTGTTCTTTCTAGTAAAGAAATTATGCTTTGCATCAAACCAGGAGAACACGGTTCCACTTTTGGTGGATTTCCACTTGCTTGCACAGTTGCAAAAGCGGCACTCGAAGTAGTCGATGAAGAAAATTTAACTGAAAAAGCTGAAAAACTAGGTAAAATATTTCGTGCTGAAATGAGAAAAATAGATTCAAGAATGATTGAACTTGTGCGCGGAAAAGGACTTTTGAACGCTGTTATTATCAAGCCTACAAACGGAAAAGAAGCGTGGGATGTTTGCATACAATTGAAAGAAAATGGACTTTTGGCAAAACCAACCCACCAACACATCATTCGTTTTGCTCCACCACTTGTAATCACAGAGACAGAGCTGATGGAAGCAATTAAAATCATCCGAAAAACAATCTTGGAAATGAGTTAATTTATCAAAAAATGAAAATCAAAATCGTGCTAATTATTGTTCTTGTTGCTGTTATTTTGGGGTCAGTTTTCCATTTTAAAAACAAAGCTAAAATTCAACATCAACAAAGCATTATTGCCGATTTAGAAAAAATCGCCGCCGATGCTCTCATTTTTTACAAAAAGCCAACAGTTTACGGTGGTGGTGAAAAATCGTGGACGACTAATATTGATAATTTTGGTAACTTTTCCGATTTTGAATATGATAAAAAAACAGATCTTTTTTCCATCGAAAAGCGTATCTACTCTGTTAAAATAGAGAATGATACTCTCTTTATTTCAGCAGAAAACAGCACAATTTTGAAAATAATCGGCACAACTTCGGAAATTATCTCTTTGCAAAATGAATAATGATAAAATCGCTATTGTTTGTAATGGAAAACGCATTAACAACTTAGCAGAAACCTTAAAAAATGTGGACACCGTCATCGCAGCTGATGGCGGTGCTAACTTCTGTTTAGATAATAATGTTTCGCCTGATTTTATCATCGGAGATCTTGATTCTATCAAGCTAAATTGTAAAATCAAAAATAATTCTATCATCCAAATATTTGACCAAAATTCAACTGATTTACAGAAATCTCTTAATTTTGCAGAAAAAATGAACCCAACTGAAATTTCAGTTATTTCTGCTTTTGGAAAAAGAGAAGATCATTCAATTGCAAATTTACTAATTTTCCAAAATTTTTCAGGAAAAGCAAAACTGAAAATTCTCGAAAAAAATAGTGAAATGATACTTTTGGAGCCTGGAAACCATTTTTTTAAAAATCAAAAAATAGGACAAACTATTTCACTTTTTTCATTCGATAAAATCGAAAATTTAACGCTGATAGGATTCAAATATCCACTTTTAAATGAAACTTTTCAAAACAATTTTATCGGTGTAAGTAATGAAATTTCGCAAAATGATTGTGAAGTAAAATTCAAAACTGGAAAATTGTTTTTTATCAAAAACTTGTAAAAAACACTTGCCGCAAAAGAAGATTATAAAATTATTGAAAACATAAAAAAATAAGAGAGGAATTATGAAAAAAATTATATTTTGTTTGGCGATTATTTTAATCGCAAATTTAGTTTTTGGAACCGTTCAAAAAATAGCAATTTTGGATTTCGAAAGCAAAGACCGTCAGAGTGGAAACATTGTGAAAAATATGATGAAACGCGATTTCAAACCAATTTTCAAAGAAGTCAAAAATCTCGAGTTGATTGACGCAAAAAGTGTTAATAAAAATATCAAAAAATCGGGTATCCAAAATTTAGCTTACATTAGCAATGAGCAACTTGCCGAATTAGCCCTTAAAATGGAGGCTAATATTCTCGTTTGGGGTGATGTAACATCGATTTCTAATACTGATTTTAAGGTTTTAGCCAAAATTTTCAGTGCTAATTCAAACGATGTTTCAACATTAAATTTCACGATGAAAGGAAAAAGCGAACAACGACGAGATGCGATTAAAAACGAACTTTTGCCAAAATTAACTGAACTCGGTGGAGCGGAAATTGAAAAAATAAAAAATATTGCAATTCAATATTTTAACAACAAAGAAGTTGCTTCTGCAAAAGAAGCATTTGAGCAATTGATTCAGCTTGACGCAAACGATGTCGATGGCTACTTTTTTTTAGGAATCATCGCATTCATCGAAAATGAGCTTGAAACTGCTGTAAACTATTTTCAAAAAACACTCGAATTTGATGCAGAAAATATTGATTATTTAGATTATTTGAGTAAAGCTTATTTGAAATTAGAAGACTATGACAATGCAGTTGAAACAATGAAAACAATGGCAGATTTTTCGGAAAATAGCAAGGAAATTTGGCTTAAAATTGGTAATATTTACAGCGAAATTGAATATTTTGAAGAAGCACAAGAATCGTATGAAACTGCCATCGAAGAAGATTCCGAATATAGCGAAGCATTTTACGCTTTGGGAGTGCTATTGTTCAATCAAGACCTTTTTGAAGAAGCGATTGAACCACTTGAATTTGCCACAAAAGCATTTGCAGAGGTAGAGCATTTGCAGAAAAAATTGGCAAAATGCTATCACAAAGCGGGAAAACTGGATGCCGCTATTTTGCAATATAAACAACTAATCGCCGAACAGCCAGAGAATGTCTCTGCATATTTGAATTTGGCTGGCGCATACCGCGTTACCGAGCAAAATGAAAAAGCACTCGACATTCTTTTGCAATTGAAAGAAATCGCACCGCTAATGCCGAAAGTTTATTTTCGCTTGGCAGATATTTACATTGTTTTGAAAGATTACGCAAAAGCAACTGAAGCTACAAATAAAGCAGTCGAATTAGACGCTACACTTTACGAGTCATACCAAATTTTGGCATTAATAAAACAAAGTTTAGGTTATGGGAAGTACGAAAAATATCTTGATTATGAAGAAAAATACAAAGATAAATCAATTTATTATGGAACAAAAGCAGATGAACTTGTGGCAAAAAGAGACGCTGTAAAAGCAGAAGCTCACAACCTTTTCATCGAGGCAGAAAACCTTTTGGTAAAAGCAGTTGAACGCTGCCAAATTGACACTGTTATCAAAGAAATTAATAGTCGTAAAAAAATGCTTAAACAACTAAAAGACGCCACCAAGGAGTGTGCGTTTTAAGGAAAATGCATAAATACAAAAAACAAAAGGCAGGATAATATCTTGCCTTTTGTTAGTTAGAGCTACGATTTTATTCTCTTACTCTGTTATTGTTACTGTTCTAACTGTGATGAGACCACCAGTAAAAGCACCAATAAATCCATCTACAAATGTCTGTTCAGTTTTAATTTCATAATCTGTAGCTGCAACTGTCATATCAACTTCATTCAACAGTAAGATGCAGAAAGTAGCGTCCGCGGACGGACGCATCCATTCCACCTGTTCTACCGTACTAAAAATTTGGCGAATTTTCAATTTAGAACAAAGTAAAAATAATGCGAACTAATCTTTTAAAAGCAAAGTTAGTTCAAAATAATTTCTTAAAGATCAAATCCTTTTTTTGAGAGGAGAAATCCCCACTTCTCACTCTGCACGGACAAAGATTGCTAACTTCACATTTCTGTCAAATCTTTTATTGCCCGCATTGCATATTTTTGTTTTTTTATTTTTTTATCACGCTCTCTTTCCGCAAGTGGTGGCAAGAGTCCAAAGTTAGCATTCATCGGCTGAAAATTCTTTTGTTCTGTAACAAGGTGTCGCCACAGTTGACCAACAATAGCCGTTTCTGGCAATTTTTGTAAATTTCCGGTTATGATTTTTGAAATTAATAATCCACCAAAAATTGATTCTACATAACCTTCTACTCCGGCAAGTTGACCAGCAATGAAAATATTTGATTTATTCTTGAGAGAAAGATTTTTATTTAGAATACGAGGACAGTTCAAGTATGTGTTACGATGAATCGAACCAAATCGCAAAAATTCAGCTTTTTCTAAACCTGGGATTTTACCCAAAATTCGCTTTTGTTCACCATATTTGAGCATCGTTTGGCAACCCACCAAATTGTAAGAAGTCTTATCATTTTTCTCGGTACGCAGCTGAATGACCGCAAAAGGTCGTTTATCCGTTTGTGGATTTTCCAGCCCAACTGGTCGCATTACCCCGAAACGGAGCGTATCTTTTCCGCGTCGTGCTAATTCTTCAATTGGTGTGCAATTTGCATAAAATTGAAATTTAATGTCTGAAAAATAATGTGTCTCAAATTCTTTTGCCGTGTGCTTTTCAGCAGAATTTAATGCATCCACAAATTCGTAATATTCATCTTTTGAAAAAGGACAATTTAAATAATCTGCGTCACCCTTATCATATCTCGTTTTGCGATAAATTTTGGAAAAATCTAAACTATCAGTCACCACAATTGGTGCAATTGCATCAAAAAAATACAGATGTTCACCGCCAATAATTTGAATAAGTTCGTTTGTCAACTTTGTGGAAGTAAGCGGACCAGTTGCCACAATTGTCAGTTCATCATCCAGCTTTGTAACTTCTTCACGAATCACTTCAATATGAGGATGATTCTGGCAAATTGTTGTAACTTTTTGGGCAAATTTTTCACGATCAATGGCAAGTGCGTTTCCTGCCGGAACACTACATTTTTCTGCAATTGGTAAAAGTTTACAACCTAAAATTTTAAGCTCTTCTTTTAATAAACCAGATGCAGTCGTATGGAGTTTAGATTTTAGCGAATTACTGCAAACCAATTCTGCTAAGCTCTCGGTTTGATGCGCTTCCGTTTGCACAGCTGGTCGCATCTCAAAGAGCCTTACCTTCCAGCCATTTTCTGCCAATTGCAAGGCTGCTTCACAACCCGCCAAACCACCACCGATAATTTTAATTTCTTGCAGCTTGTTCATTATTACCAATCAATTTTAATTGAGTACTGAATCGGGTCGACAAGACCTGCTTCCTTAAACGCACTTATCCGCAAAGCACAGCTGTCGCAAGTTCCACACGCAATTTCGTTATTCCGATAACAACTCCAACTAAAATGAAGCGGTGCACCAAGTTTATCGCCAATTTGAATAATTTCCGCTTTTCGTTTGTGAATAATCGGTGTGCAAATTTCTATTTTCGTTTCATCTTTCGTGCCTAAATCAATTGCTTTTTCAAGTGCTTTGTAAAAATTTTCTCGACAATCGGGGTAACCGGAGCTATCCTCTTCCACAGCTCCGATGTAAATTCTGTTGGCACAAATAACTTCTGCCCAACTCGTCGCAATCGTGACTAAATGTGCATTACGAAAAGGTACATAAGAATTTGGGACACCATTATCGACAGCAAAATCCTTAATTTCAAGTTTCCTATCAGTCAAACTCGAACCGCCAATTTGCTCCAAATAACTCACATCAACCACAAGAATATCTTGTGGCTGGAAAAATTCTTTCATTTGCTGAAATGCCCTCAATTCTCGAGCTTCCGTTTTTTGACCGTAATTCAAATGTAAAAAATAAATTTCATTACACTCTTTTTGGTCATTAGCAGCTACTACCAAACTATCCATTCCGCCACTAACCAACACAATTCCTTTCATTTTAACCTCGTTTAATTCAAAATTTATCGTTTGAAATTATCAATTATTTTTATCGCTTCCCGCATCGAAATAGGATCCACATAAATCGTTTTCTGATTTTGATAAATTACATAACCTGCCGGACTTCCCTTTGGTTTGCGCACATAACGAATTTGGGTAAAATCGACTGGCACATTCGATGACTTTTTTGCTTTACTAAAATATGCCGCTAACCTACAACAAATTTGCTTCAAATTTTCTGGTAAATCCTGTTTTTTGTAATTCCGCAAAATAATGTGTGTTCCTCTAAAAATTCGTGTATGAAACCACCAGTCGTGCGGTTTCGCTAATTTCGTGGTCAACAAATCATTCTCGCTACTTGTCCTGCCAATAAATATTTCCCAATCTTCGTTAATCCAAATTTTTTTATAATTTTTCTTTTGCTTTTTGACTATTTTCGAATTACTTGAGCTTAATGATGGAATATCGCTCTCTTCGATATCAAAAATTTCTCTTTTGAGCTCGAGAATTTCATTTTGAGTAATTTGAATTTGTTGTGTTATTTTTAATTTTCCATCGCGTGCTTTTCGGTATTTTTTGAAATAATAGTCAATATTTTGTTGTGCATTTTTATCAGTAAAAATGGCAATTTCAATTTCGGGGAAAGATATTGCATAATAATTTTTCAGTAAAATTGATTTTGCACCTTTTTTTATTTTTGAAAAATTTGCTTTCAAAAGTTCGGCTAATTGTCTCCATTTCTCTTCGTCTTTTGCAACTAATAATTCCGTTTCCAATTTAGCAATTTTTCGCTTCTTTTTTTTGATTTGCTTTTGGATTACACTAATTTTTTGAGATTTTATTTTAGTGATTTTATTTTGCAAAATATGCTGATAATAAAACTCCTCAAAAAGTGAGTTTACACACTCAAAATTAGGCTCTAATTTTGTGTTTTCAATGATGCAATTTTGGTTATCGATCGCAATAGGAAAGTTAATTTCTTCTTTTTCATTTTTATAAATTGAATTGGGTTGAACATACGCTAAATTAGGCAAAATTTGGCGATGTCGATTTTCGGCAAAACTGATTTTTTTTTTACAATCTATGATGACATCACGTTCCAA
>CAZWYK010000014.1:0-11760 GCA_964638205.1 uncultured Candidatus Cloacimonadota bacterium
TTTGGTTATTTTTAGTTCGGCAATCTCTTTTTTGTTTTTGATAGTTTGGTGTTTTGTCTCTAACTCTGCTATCTTTGTGGCTGTATTTTCGCTAAACATCGAATCTTTTAGGGTTGTGTATTTTTGGTAAAAGGAAAGTGCTTTGGTAAAATTTTTCTTTGCTTCGTAAAATTCAGAAGAAGCTTGATAAAAGTCTCGCAATAACTCTGCGTCTCCCATTTCGGTAATAATTGATTTTGCTTCATTCAAATAAACTTCGCCTTCGGCGAATCGATTTAGCTCTTTTAAAATTAATGCTTGGTAAATTAATGATGTGGCTAATTGAGCAGGAATATCAATTTTACGCAAAATTTGAATCGCATCGTTTTGAATTTCATAAGCTTTTTCATAATCTAAATAGTTATTTGCGTACAACACTGATAAGCCGATTAATACTTGTCCCTTGAGGCGATTTGAATTTATTTCCTCGGCAATTTGCAAAGATTTTTCAAAATAAAGTCTTGCTTTATCATATTCTTTTAAATCCATGTGAATTATGGCTATTGAATTGAAATTAGATCCCGTTTGTCGTTTTAAACCGATTTCTTGTGTAATTTCAAGAGATTGTATGTAATAATCCAATGCTCTTTCTTTGTCGAAAATACTGGAATATAAATCACCAATTCGAGCAAGAGCGGTAGAATAATTGTTTTTATTATCTACCCACTCTTCAATTTGTAAAGATTTTGAATAATATTCGAGTGCTTTATTGCTCTCTCCTAAACCCAAATAGAGAGTAGCTAAACAACTATAAATTTCAGCAACTCCGACTTGATCATCTAGTTTCTCGTATATAATGAGAGCTTTGTCAAAATATCTTTTTGCTTTGTCAAAATTATCCATGTCTAAACTCAACATACCAATATTATAATAGGCGATGGCGGTAAGTACTTCATCTGATTTAATCAACTCAAGTGAGTTTTCTAAACTTGAGATAGCTTCTGTAATTTTACCTTGATTTTGCATAATTATTGATAAATCATTAATTGTACGAAAAATACCATCATTGTCATTAATTTCAATGTAGATGCTTTGTGCCTCTTTATACTTTTGGGTGGCTTCATCATAATTACCAATTGTTGTCATTACCGTTGCACTTGCCGATAAAACATTAGCCTCGCCCAATTTATCACCAATTGCTCGTTTTAATGCTAAACTTTTATCAAGTGCGGTAAGGGCTTCTTCGTATTTATTATTGTAAAATTGTATTTTAGATAAGTTATAATAAATACGAGCTAACCGTTCTTTTGAATTTGTTATTTCAATGGCAGATTCGCAATAGCTTTCTGCTTTATCGTATTGTCTAAGTTTACGATATTCAATCGCAAGTTGCGTGTAATAATCTGCCTTTAAATCTCCTGAACTATCAGTTAATTTTTGTTCTAAACTATCAATTTTTGTACTCTCTGCGTATAATACGGTAAATAACAAAACAAATAAAATTAATTTTTTCATACAATCCTCACTTATTATTGGGTAATTACAACTCACCTATTTGTTTTATGGGTAAAAATGTGTCAAATAGTTTTTGTTCGTTTCTTAAAATTTCAACGCAATCGTTTTTAAGCGTTCTTATACAAATAAATAGTTCATAATAGCGTCGACAACTCTCTTTATCATTAAAATTATTGACAAGTAGATACAACAAATATTATTAACATATGCGGGTTTAAAGGATGGAGAAGTTTTAATTTTTATTCATTCTGGCCACAAAAATATTTTGCAAAGTAGAATAGAAGATTGAGAAAAAGAAATTTTAAACAAGCAAAAAAAACAAACATTGTTTGTCCAAAAAACAAACAATTTACAGACATCATTGTTTGTGCTGCAAATTGCGTTGAAAACAGGTATTGTGAAGTTTATCGAAAGAAAATATCGCTCCAAATTTTAACGGAGTTTGTGGAAACCCACCCAAATTATAAATTAATAGGAGAGCTTATGGCAGTCAAAAATCAAGGTAAAAAAACGGTTACAAAATTCTGGATTATCAACGAAGAGAAACAGGTTGAAGAGATTACCGAAAAAGAGGTGATGGATAATCCTCAAAAGTATTTGAACGTGGAAATTTGGGATAAACCGATTTTCAAATACGAAGTTGTTATCAAACTAAAAAAAATACGCGCAGAAAGTTAATTTTTTCTAAATAAAAAGAAAACTATTAGCATTCCAGTAACATCAGCTAAAATATCCCAAAAAGAGAAATATCTACCCGAAATGGGAATCTGGTGCAATTCGTCTAATAGCGGTATAAATGCAGTTAAATAAAGTAACTTCTGCGTTGCTTTTTTGGTATTCTGATACGATTTAACGAATAAGAAAGCAAAAATAAAATAGAAAATGAGATGTGCTAATTTATCGATGCCAATTTCATCTTTTTTGGGTAAAGTTAGCGATGGCAACGAAGTGAGCGTAAACAAAACAATCGACCAGATTACAAACAAATACTTATATACTTTTTTTGTCATTTTTGATACGATTTCAAACTCCAGATAACTGGAAATGGTTTCATGGAATACTGAGCTTTTATTGGTATTTTACGCGTATCTTTGCTAAACCAAAAGTAAAGAACATTCTCTTCGCTAACCAAATTATTCGTCAACATATCGCTTTGTTCTTTCTTGTTTTTTGAAGTCTTTTGAAAAACTATTTTCACTTTTTGAGATAAAACTTTCCCCAATTTTGTATCGAGTAACTCGTCATGCAAAACCTGAAATTCTGCTTTCCAAATTAAACCATTTGCATCAAGCCAAAATGAACCGTTCCTTTCATTTGCTAAATCTCGTAAATAAAAAAGAGAAGAAAAGAAATCGCGACTTTTTGTTTTAATCTGGTATTCACAATTTTTTATTGAATCTATAAGGCTAATTCTATTTGCTGTTTTTTTTTGCCTGTCGTAGTGGATAATTCTGTCTTCAGCATATTTTTTTTGAATGATTTTTTTTTGATAACTTTTTGGCAAATAATCAAATTCGTATTCAACCGCATAGTTATTTTCCATTTTTGCCATTAAATTTCCAATTTTTGTAGAAGTTGCCCAAACATTTATCTTTTCATTCGAATGTTCGATTTTCACATCCATAACATCGATACCCAAATAACTGATAGAAAAATCAAATACCTCACCATTCAATAAAAAAGTGAAAAATAAAAAATAAAATACTATGCTATTTTTCATCATTCAAAAGCGTCATTTTTGCATATTGAATGCGTTGTCCATCTACTTCTGAAACAGTAAATTTAACTTTATTTTTGAAAATTATACTTTCCTGTTTTTGCGGCACTTTGTTAAATTGATCAAATAAAAAATCTGCCAAATTATCGTATTCAGCATCTATTTCCAAGTCAAATTCATCATTTAATTCGGCGATCGAAAACATACCACTAACATCATATTCAAGTTCATTTTTTTGGGAAATTAGAGCAGGTTCTTTATCAAATTCATCACGAATTTCTCCTACTAACTCCTCTAAAATGTCTTCCAAAGTTATCAAGCCAGAAGTGCCTCCGTATTCGTCTACGACAATTGCAATTTGGATTTTTTGCTGTTTGAATTGATTCAATAATTTAGATATTTTCGCATTTTCAGTAACGATAATTGGCGGTCTTAAAAGTGAATTTATGTTCTTTTTTTTCAGATTCAAAATTATGTCTTTTGCATAAATAATTCCGATAATATTATCGATATTTTTTTTAAAAATTGGAATTTTCGAATGACCAGATTCATTAATTATTTCAATAATCTTATCCAAACCAGCAGTCACATTCATTGCTTTGATATCAACGCGAGGCACCATCACTTCTTTTGTAATCGTGCTCGAAAATCGAAACACACTTTTGATGATTTTTTTTTCATCTTCTTCCAAATAATCTTTTGTGACATCAGATTTTATTAAATTTTGAAAATCTTCCGCCGTCAATTTTTCCAAGCCAAAGCGTGATTTTCGAGTAGAAAAGAGTAAGCTTAGTAGTTCTAAAATTTTTATAATTGGATACAAACAATACTTCAAAATCAGCAAAAAAAAGCTGGCATAATTTGCCACTTTTTGAGGTGATGCAAAAGCGATTAATTTTGGTGTAATTTCACCAAAAATAAGCAATAAAATCGTCATGATTATAATCTCGAACAACAGGGCAAAGGTTTCGGCATTCCCAAAATATTTTTCGCCAATTTCGATAGCGATGAGTGCCGCCGTCGATGAAGCAGCCACATTTACAATTGTATTTCCCAAAAGTATAATAATTAATAATTCACGCGGATTTCGAATTAATTTCAAAATACGTTTTGCATTTTTAGAATCATCAAGTTCCATTTTTTTTAATTGAATTTTAGAAAGCGAAAAAAAAGCAGTTTCCGAGCTAGAAAATACCGCTGATAAAAACAAAAATCCAACTATTGCTAAGTATGAAAAGTCCATCATTTCTCCCTAATTATGCTGAGGTATTGTTGCTCTTTTCCTAACATCTCTAACATTTTTTCTTCTGCTAAATGGTCGTAATCCAAAAGATGCAGAAGTGCATGTAAAAACAATTTTTGTAGTTCTTCTTCTAAAGTTACCACACCTTTTTGACGATTTGCCACATTCACATCTATGATAATGTTTCCCAAAAATGAAGATTGTGGAATTTCAGCGGAAAATGAAATAACATCTGTAAATTCATCGCGTCCAATATATTTTTTATTTAATATCTTAATCGAATTATCATCTGTTAGTCTTAAAAAAACAGAACTATCCTCGTCTAATTTTTCCTGTTGAATGACGAGTTTCAAAACATCAAAAAATATTTTTTCGTCAATTACATATTGTGAACAATTCTCGATTTGCGTTTTAATTTTCAGGGTATTCAAGGCGTTTTCTATATACTCCCATTAAAATTGGCAAAATGTGAATTTTGATTGTTTCCAAATCTTTCAGCGTCAACGGTGCATCGTTTAATTGACCTTCATCTATCAGATTTGCCACCGTTTTTTCAATTACTTGTTTGATGTCTTTTTCTTCGAAAGATTGCAATGATTTCGTGGTCGATTCCACTACATCGGCAATCATCACAATTGCGGCTTCTTTTGATTTTGGTTTTGGACCGAAATAATTAAATTCATTCTCATCGATTTTCAGATTTGTCTCAATCGCCTTATTGTAAAAGTATTTTATCCTACTCGTACCATGATGTTGTTGAATGATTTGAATAACGGGAAGCGGAATATTGTATTTTTTTGCCAAAGCCACGCCATTATTTATATGATTTTTTATGGTACGCGCACTTTCATTTGCCATCATTTTTTCGTGTAATGCGACAGATTCAGGGCTATTTTCGATGAAAAAATGGGGATTTTCTATTTTACCAATATCATGAAAATAACTTCCAACTCTCGCTAAAAGATGATTTGCACCAATGGCTTCTGCAGCAGTTTCAGCTAGATTTCCAACAATTACCGAATGGTGATAAGTACCAGGCGCAGATTTAGATAATTTTTGCATAAGAGGATTATCAAAGTCTATGAGACTTAGTAGGTTTTGTTTTGTCGCCATATTTAATTTTTTTTCGATGAAAGGCGAAATTACTGCAATTCCAAAAATGGAGATTAAGCAAGAAAGCATCCCCCAAAGCAGCTGCATCAAATATACTGAAAAATCATTTAGCTGAATAAGGTTAATCGCTGAAATTATCACGAAATAAGAGAGTAAAAGGTAGATGGCTGGTGGATAATTTTCGCGTCCATTCTTTACTTTTTTTACCGAAATAATTCCGCCGAAAGTACCTAAACTAAGCATAATCGGATTGATTATATTCCAATTTAAAAATAGTGAAACAAACACAAAGTTAACAAAAATAAATAGTAATCCTATTTCCACGTCGAATATCATAATAATCAGTAAAATCGAAAAACTAAATGGCAAAATCAATGACGAAACTTTGATGATATCGTGAATGATAATCGTCAAAATAATTGTTAATACAATTGAGCCTAAAACTACTGATAGCCTTGCAATTGACGAAAATTCACTTTTAAAAAACAGTTCCAAAATTAGCTGAAATAAAAAGAGAATAAATAAACTGAAAACAAAAACACCAAAAGCAGACTGCATAATTTGGTTTGTCGATTTATCGGAAGGATAATCTTTTGCCGCTTTTTGCAAAGATTGCAATGTTAACAATGCAATCCGATTGACGCGCGTCCCATTTTCAACAATTTTTTCACCTTTTTTAACGCCACCAATAATTTTAGAAATTTTGCCCTGTGCTTTCTGTCTTTCAAGTTTCGTCATATCTTCATTTATCACGATATTCGACACTAAAACCAAATCAGCAATTTTGGAAATTATTTTAATTTCGAGCTTATTTTCGTCTAATTTACCAATTAACCTATTTTTTGCTTCCTCCAAAGAGTAGCGGCTACTCAAATTATATTCTTTAATTCGATTGTATTTTTCAAATTTTATGGTCTGGTGCTTATATGAATCTGGATAAATTCCATCTTCCAAAATAGACGCGATTTGTTCAGATAAATATTCGTAAATTTTCTGTTTTTGACTTTGAATTAATAAGTATTGAACACAGTCTTCGGAAAAATTGTATCCACTTTTTTCAAGTTTAGATTTTATTTGCTCAATAGATTGATTTTCATTAAAATGCTGGAAAATAAAATCAATATTTTTCTGTGCGTTATATTGAAGATTTTCGGAAACTTTATAAACTGGTAAAATAGAATTCGCTGCGAACTCCAACTCCTTCTGATAAGTCCCTTCACTCTTGAAAACATCAAAATCAAACGGGGAGAAAATATCTTGGTTGGGCAGTTCTCCTAATTTTAAATCGTAATTATAAGACAATTCACGGTGCGGATTTACAATGAAGTATAATATCGAAATGATACAAGATGTGAAAATTATAAGAAGTATTTTTAGGTGTTTCAATTTGAATTTAATAGAAGAGGAAGCCTCCCTTGCGGTGGCTTCCTCTTTTTTATTTTTTAAGATTAATCTCTTGGAATCTCAAAAATTTGGTTTGGATAAATCAAGTCTGGATCTTTGATTTGATCTTTATTTGCTCTAAAAATTTCTGGCCATTTAGTTGCATCGCCGTAAACTTCTGGATAAGACGCAATTTTCCAAAGACACTCACCTTTGTAAACTTTCCATTCATACGGAAGACCACGTGGAATCTTGATAACTTGGTTTGGATGAATCATGTTTGGATCTTTAATTTGGTCACGATTTGCACGATAGATAATTGGCCATTTTGAAATATCGCCATAAATGAATGAATATCCGGCAATTTTAGAGAGCCAATCGCCTTTCACAACGGTATATGAATCTTCATAATATTTTGGCTTTGCCGCTTCTAAACTTGCTGAAATATTAGCAATTTTGTTATCTAAATCTGAAAAATCGCGACGAAAATCTGGAACTTTACCATAATTTGAACCACGATATTCATTGTATTCTGCCACTAAACCACGAACTGCTTTTTTAGCACTCCATAATTCATCGTCAGAAAGATTATTCCAATTTGCAATTTTTTCATTATAAAATTCAATTTTTTGTTGAATTGAGGCGAGATCCCCCACATTAATCCCCAAAAATGCCATAATTTCATTATAAACTACATTATATGCGTTTGTAGCACTTGTAATATTTACTTTTAAAGTTTCAATTTCACCGCTCAATTTCTCTTGAGTTGCAATTGCATCAGCTTTTCGTTGCTGATAATTACTCAAATCATTTTCCAAATTTTCCCAATAATGAATTCGTTCTTTCTTTTTCAATTTCTTGTATTCATCTTCAGTAAGGTAAGTTACGCCAGCTTGCAACACAACAGAAATCATTATTATTGCTACGATTGATAATATTGTAATTTTTTTCATAATTTCTCCTATTCAGCTAACTGAATCTCATTTTGGTAGTTTTTCAAACTTTCTAATTTTGCTTCTTCTGCAGAAAGTTCAGATTTTAATTTTGCAACTTCATCCATCAATGTGTCAGCTTTTTTTTCCTCATCAATAGCTTCTTCTTCTGCAGTATTCAATTGAATTTTACTAACTGGTGGTGGGGGTGGCGCACACGCAGAAAGCAAAAAAGAAACCACAATTACCAATCCCAAAATTAATTTAATTGTTCCTTTCATAACCTCTCCTTCATTATTTAAATTACATTGTTATTCAAAATTTACAGTTCATTTTGTCTGTCAAGTTAAATCTAACAAACATTTATTTTTTCTACTTTTGCAGGTACCACTTCACCAATAATCTCGGCAAATTCTATACCTGCAAGTTTTAGACTATCCAGCAATTTGTCTGCATTAGCCTTGGGAACCGAAATCAATAATCCACCCGAAGTTTGTGCGTCAAAAAGAAGAGTACGCTTGAAAGCAGCAATCGAATCATTAATTTTCGTAAACGGCATAAAATATCTTTCATTTCGGAAAGAACCACCTGGGAAAAACCCATCTTCTGCCAATTCAAATGCTTCTTCAATAAATGGTATTTTTGCAAACTCTAATTGAACTGAAATCTCCGAATTTGTCATTTCATAAAGATGCCCAAGCAAACCAAAGCCAGTAACATCCGTCAAAGCATTTGCCCCAAATTTTACCGCTAACTCGGAAGCCGTTTTGTTTAAAAAACTCATGTGAAATATAGCTTTTTCAATCGCACTTTTGGGAGCTTCATTCGCTTTTATTGAAGTGGTTATAACACCTAAACCTATCGGTTTTGTCAAAATAATTTTATCACCTATTTTAGTTGTATTGTTGCGTAAAACCTTATTGGGATGTACTATTCCTGTTACTGAAAGCCCAAATTTCATCTCCACATCTTCGATTGTATGTCCACCCAAAACAACACCACCAGCTTCCCTAACTTTATCAGAACCACCACGCAAGATTTCATTTAACATTTTTTTGGAAACATTACAAGAATCGTAGGCAACTATATTCAGTACTGTACTGACCTCTGCACCCATCGCGTAAATATCACTCAAACTATTTGCAGCTGCAATCTGTCCAAAAATATACGGATCATCCACAACTGGTGTAATAAAATCGACAGTTTGGACAATAGCGATTTCGTCAGTAATTTGAAAAACACCCGAATCATCATTGTCAGTTCTGTCCACCAAAGTCATTTTGGAAGTGGGAAATTCCAACCCATTCATTATTTCATTTAAGTCCGACGGACTTACTTTTCCAGCTCAACCAGCAGCTTTTACAAATTGTGTAAGTTTAGATTTTGTAATTTTATCAGTCATTAATTTCCCCTTTTTTTTCAAATTATATAATATGGTGGAGGTGGCGGGAATCGAACCCGCGTCCAAAAATAAGTCAAAAGTTAAATCTACATGTTTAGTTATTTTTAAATCTCATTTAAAAGTTGGAAAATAGTCAAACCAATCCTTCAAACCAGCCTATAAATTTAGGTCAACATTATAGACATTTGCTGACTATAGCCATTAAAATTGGCGGTGGTAGCAAGCTTAATGGCAAAGCTTTACAGCACCGTAGCTGAACTATGCAGCTAATGCAAAGTTATCGTTTGCTTTTAAATTTTGTTATCACCATTTTTTACGAGAAAGGTAATCTCCTCGACATGCATCAACAATCCCCTTTATCTCTGTCGAAACCAAGTCACCCCCATCTATATAAATTCAAATGAACTGAATGGTAGAATATTAAAGTCACACTTTTCGTGTCAATTGAAAATTTTTCATTTACATTTATTAGCAATTTTTATTTATGGAAAAAGTAAAAAAATGGTGAACTTATGAATAAAATTTTGTCAAAAAAGTTATTGTCTTTACCCAATTCATCTGGTGTTTATTTGATGAAAAATAGAGCTGAAACAATCATTTATATTGGCAAAGCAAAAGTTCTAAAAAATAGAGTTCGCTCTTATTTTGCTAAAAATATAGCCCATCCAAAAACTGCTGAACTTGTCAAAAACATTCATGATTTTGAATATTTTTCAACAAACAATGAGCTAGAAGCTTTACTCTTAGAAAATAATCTTATCAAAAAACACTGTCCAAAATACAATATTCAATTGCGAGATGATAAACAGTATCCGTTCATTAAAATCACCATAAACGAGCCTTTCCCGAAAATCCACATTACCCGTAAACTGCAAAAAAATGGCGCAAAGTATTTTGGACCTTTCACAGATGGACGTGCTCTTCGTCGCACTTTACAGCTTTTGGAATGGTTGTTCCCACTCCGAAATTGCAACAGAAAAATTGGTGAATTGAAATATGAAAGAGCCTGTTTAAATTTGCAAATGGGAAAGTGTTTTGCACCTTGTATCAATAAAATTTCGCAAACAGAATATCGTCAAATTGTAAAGCAAATTATTCATTTTCTAAATGGTAAAAATCGCAAAATTATCGATAATTTGAAAGAACAGATGAATCAATTTTCTCAAAAAATGAATTTTGAAAAAGCAGCACAAATTCGCGATAAAATTTCTGATATTCAAAAATTAGATAATTCTCAAAATATTTTCTTTACAGATTTTCAAAATCGTGATGTAGTTGGTGTATTTACGGATGGTAAAAATGCGTCAGTGGCTGTGTTAAAAATACTTTCAGGTAAAATGGTAAACAAAGAAATCTATGCACTAGATAACTCAAGTCATCAGGAAATCCCACAACTTTTAAACGCTTTTCTCAAACAATATTACGCTGAGAAGTTGGAAAATCTACCGCATCAAATCATCGTTCAACAAAACCCGAATGAAATTGACATTCTACAAATTTTCTTGAAAAATAAAATTAAAATTCCGCAACGCGGTGAAAAAAAAGCACTTGTTGTAATTGCCAAAAAAAATGCACTAAATTATGTTGAAGACCAAAATTTAAAGTATTTACGCAAAAGTGCACGCACTATTTTTCCCATTACGGAGCTCAAAGAAAAATTGGGTTTGAAAAAATTGCCACACAAAATGATTTGTCTCGATATTTCCACCATTCAAGGAAGCGATACGGTTGCATCAGTTGTTTATTTTGAAAATGGAAAACCAAAGAAAAAAAATTACCGACATTTCATCATTAAAACGGTAATTGGACAAGATGATTTTGCTTCAATGGCAGAAACTTTGCAGCGTTATCTTTTGAAAATTGACAACAAAATAAAACCAGATTTAATCGTAATCGACGGTGGAAAAGGACAATTAAGCGCCGCTCAAAAGATGTTGAATGATGACAAAATTGAGCTAATTTCTCTTGCCAAAAAAATGGAAGAAATTTTCATTCCAAATCGTAAAAATTCTGTAATTTTACCGCTTTCAAGTTCAGCTTTGAGACTGCTCATTAAAATTCGTGATGAAGCACATCGCTTTGCTATTACTTTTCATCGTAAACGTAGATCCAAACGAACGCTCACAAGCAAATTAGATGAAATTTTTGGAATCGGTGAAAAAATGAAATTTTTACTTTTAAAGAAATTTGGTTCAGTCGAAAATATCAAAAATATTGAACAAATTTGTGAAATAAGAGGAATTGGTCCAAAAATTGCCAAAAAAATAATTAGAGAACTGGAGAAAAACAAATGAACAAAAAGTGCAAAATCATGAATGAAACTGACGTAAATAACACATTAAACAGACTTGCGTTAGAAATTATCGAATTTCACAAAACGACTGAAAATCTTTATTTAGTGGGCATTCGTAGTCGTGGTGTACCAATGATGGAAAGAATAGCTGATTTCCTGAAAACAAAAATGAAAGTGGAAATT
>CAZWYK010000014.1:11770-14787 GCA_964638205.1 uncultured Candidatus Cloacimonadota bacterium
CAAACTGGAATTCTGGATATTTCTTTTTATCGCGATGACCTTTCATTGATTGCAAAAAAACCAGTTTTAAATAACTCACAATTAGGTTTTTGCATTGATAATACCAAAATCATATTGATTGATGATGTGCTTTATTCTGGCAAAACGGTACAAAAAGCAGTTGAAGTTTTACATAATTTGGGTGAACCAAAAAATATCCAACTTTGCGTTTTGGTTGATCGTGGGCATCATAAGATTCCCATTAAAGCTGATTTTATAGGTAACTATATACCTACTGCACCGAGTGAAGTTATCAAGGTTTCGCTCAAAGAAATTGATGGAAATAATTCGGTTTGCATTATGGTTTAGAAATTGTGATTTTCCAAGTTTAGTAAGGATATTTTCTTTTCGACACCACTGGTAAATCCGCCAATGCTACCATTCTTAGCAATCACACGGTGACATGGTACGATTATAGAAATAGGATTTTTACCATTTGCATTCCCTACTGCTCGTGCCATTTTTATGTTACCAACTCTGCTGGCTAATTCTTGATAACAGATAGTTTCGCCGAATGGTATTCTTTGTAGTTCTTGCCACACTTTTTTTTGGAAATCTGTCCCGATCAATTTTAGCGAAATTTCAAAATTTTTACGCTTTCCAGCAAAATATTCTAAAATTTGGTTTTCAGTTTCCAGCAAAACTGAATGGTTATCATCAAAAATTTGATCATCAAACACAACCTGAATAAGAGCATTTTCAAAAACAGATAACACCATTTTAGCAACTGGCGTTTCGATGGTTCTTCTAAAAATTTTATCTTTCATTAAAACACCTTTTGGCTAAATACGTTCTGCATGAAAAAAAGTAAAATATATGCCAATAACGCTGCCGCAATCGGCGTAGTAATCCACCCCACACTAATTTGTCCTAATTTCCTAAAATTCATATTGCGCCCACCTTTTGCCAAACTAATACCCATCACCGCTCCAACTACAGCCTGAGATGACGAAACAGGAACCAATGGGAATGCAGGCAAATGGATAGAGTGCAAAAAATTCTGTAAGCTTTGAGAAGCAAAAATAAATAAACTCATTGAACTTGCTAGAACTACTACCAATGCAGTAATGGGAGATAACTTAAAAATTCCATCACCAACCGTTAACATCACTTTTTTGGAATAAGTAAAAACGCCAATCGCAATTGCTGTTCCACCCAATAAAAATAGTTGTTGAATTGCAGATAATTGGCATAAATTAGCAATTGAAATATCGGTAAATTTAACCGAATTTATAAACACGCCCATTATATTTCCAATGTTATTTGCACCCAAACTGTAAGCTCCGAACGCCCCTACTATTAACAACCCAAACCGTGTGAACGAATCCAAGTGAAGCAGGTGAATTTTATAACCTTCAACTAATTTCTTCGCAATAAAAAATAAAACAAAAGCAAAAAAAGCAGATAAAATTGGTGAAAAAAACCAGGTTCCAACAATTTGAGAAAGTGAATTAATGTTTATTGTTGTGTTCGAGAAAAAATTCCAACCAACAATCGCACCTACAATTGCTTGTGAAGTAGATACTGGTAAACCTATTTTCGTCATCCACAACACTGTAATCGCCGCTGATAATGTTACGATAAAAGCACCGCTAATTTCATTTATTTCACCTAATTTTCCCAGTGTGTGAGATGCACCAGCACCACTTACAACAGCACCAATAATCACAAAAATGCTACAAATAATCGCTGCTGTTTTAAATTTTACCATTTTAGTCGTAACAGCAGTTCCGAAAATATTTGCCGCATCGTTCGCACCGAGAGACCAACCTAAAAAAAGCCCGCTAGATAGAAAAAAAAAGAATTTCAACATAAAATTTAAATTCTACGTTTAATAGCGTAAACTGCTAATCGTTCCGCCACAGATTCAGCTACGTCAGATACCGCTGCAAGTTTTTCAATAAAATATCTTAAATGTACTTTTTGACTAAAACTCTCAATTTCATCGCTATTGAACACGCTTCTTTTCAAATGCTCTTCAACATCATCAGCTTCGTGCTCATAAAAATGGACTTTATTCACATAATTACTAACCATTACGATGTCTTTAAAAAATGCACGTGCTCCCTTCACTACTTCATCTACCGCTTTTGAAGAAAGTTCTGCAAGTTCCATAAAATCACTTTTCAAAAATTCATGAATAATGGGAGTTTCAATTGAAAATTGTTCCAAAACTTTTTCGCAAATATCAATGATGTCATCGAGTGTTTCCAATAATCCCAAAACATCACCTCGCGACTCTGGGATCAACATATACGCGTAAAGTTTATGCTTAATCTCGCGACGAATATTATCTGCTTCACTTTCTAAAATAGAAATAGCTTTGTATTTTTTTTCAAACTTATCTAAATTCCCATTAAGGTAAGACTTAACACCTTCTAAAAACAGCAATTCAGCTGTTGTTACTTTGTCTAAGTATATCTCAATTTCACTTTCCAATTTTTTAGATTTACTGTAAAATAATTTTGGCATATTTTCTCCTTTATTTCAGAAATCTGTCTATTATCAATCCTTGGCGTAATCCCGAATTGCAAACAGCTAATTCACTTTGTTTGAAGTGTCGCATAATCGTAATTATCAGCCCAATTCCAGCTAGAATTATATCAGCTCTTTTAGGTTGCAAACCAACTACATTTTTGCGTTTTTCAATTGGCATTTTCGCAAATAATCGGAACTGTTTTTCCACTTCACTTAAAGTCAATTTTGAGTTTTGAATTGCACTCGGATTATAAAATTTCATTCGTTGAAATACCGCAGAAACATTAGTAATCGCACCGCCAACACCAATCAAAATCTCAGCTGATTTTTGTGGTATTTTTTTTCTAAATCTTTCCGCAAGATACTCCATCATTTTATCTATTTCGGTATTGGTAACTGGATCTGATTTTAAAAAAAATTCAGTCAGGTGAACCGCACCAAGATTCAGGCTAAAATTATCACTAATCTCCGCATCATTGCCAAAAATAATCTCCGTACTT
>CAZWYK010000015.1:0-3278 GCA_964638205.1 uncultured Candidatus Cloacimonadota bacterium
GTTTGGGTCTGACAGATGTGACCAAGATACACGTATTGACATTGAGTTTAATTCATCATCAATTCCCATAGCTTCAAGCACGTGACTCGTTGAATATGATTGAGATGTACAAGCAGAGCCAGTAGAAATTGCAAAAGACTCATTAAGTAGTAGAATCAATGCATCTGCGTCAAATGGTGGAATTGATAGAGAAAACACGTTAGGCATTTTTTTATTCGAAGTACCATGATGTACTGGATTGTAATCAGATATAATTTCATAAAATTTATCTCGAAAACCTTCACATTTTTCTAATCGGCTATCATGCTCCATTATTGCTAGCTCTACTGAATGTCCAAAAGCAGCAATCAGCGGGACGGCGTGCGTGCCAGGTCTTAACCCATTTTCTTGACCGCCTCCCCAAAATAGTGGCGAAAGATTACTTCTTCCTCTTTTTGCGTTTCTAGCAATCAGGCAGCCGACCCCTTTTGGTGAAAATAGCTTGTGGCCGCTTGCGGAGATAAAATCGATTCGATTATCGTTCAGAGGGTCAATTAATTTACCGAAAGTTTGAGCTGCATCAGTATGGAAATATGCAGAGTGTGATTTAAGTATTGTTGCAATTTCATTTATTGGTTGAATAACCCCGGTTTCATTATTGGCGTGCATAACCGAGACTAATAATGTGTCATCCCTCAGAAGATTTATAATATCATCTGGATTTATAGCTCCAGTTGTATCAACTGGTAAATAACTAATTTCGAATCCTTGTTTTGCCATTTGTTCAAGAGGTTCAAGTACAGCCTTATGTTCAATTGGAGTTGAAATGATGTGCTTTAAATTGTTTTGGATTCCATAAGGCGCAAGCCCCAAAATAGCTAAATTGTTGCTTTCGGTAGCTCCGGAAGTGAAAATGATGTCATTAGATGTGGAATTCACAGAATCTGCAATGATGCGTCTAGCTTTCGCAACTGCCTGTTTGGCTATGGTGCCGTATTTGTGGGTGCGACTCCCAGCATTTCCATATTCTTCTCTCATGAAGTGAATAGCAGTTTCAAGCACTCTTGGATCAACTTGCGTTGTTGCATTATTGTCGAGATAGAGCGGTTTGCAATTATCCAAAGTATGTCTCCAGGTAGATATAATTATATTGACAGGTAAGCATACCAAATGTACCGTTCCCCATACTAGAACATAAAACATATCAAAGCAAGCTGAAAGGAAGTTTTATAATGGAACCAGATTTTGGATATACATTTCCAGCTATCAAGGGTGTTCAGGCTGGGCGTAGTTATTATGTCTCAATGTGTCCTTTACGATTAATAAATAGAATATTTACTTATGACGAAGAAGAATTAAGGCCAGAAATGCGAGCCCAAAGAACTCTTAATAGGTGCCGTATTCCGGATTTGTCACGATACATTACTAATAATTCAAAATCTTATGTATTTTCAGCAATTACTGCCTCGATAGATGGGGATTGTTCTTTTAATCCAGTCGGAAAATCAAAAGAAGCAAACAAATTAGGATCTTTAGTAGTGTCTATGGATGCAAGATTTATAATCAATGATGGGCAGCACAGGCGAGCAGCAATAAAAACAGCTCTTGAAGAAAATCCTGATCTTGGAGATGAAACAATAGCAGTTGTTTTTTTTATGGATAGGGGCTTAAAGCGTAGCCAGCAAATGTTTGCAGACTTAAATCGTCATGCAGTTCGTCCAAGTAAATCTCTCGGGATATTATTCGATCAAAGAGATGAAATGGCTCATATTACTAGGCTTGCAGTTTTAGGCTCAGATTTTTTTAGAGATATTGTTGAGCTTGAGCGTAGTTCTCTTGCACGTGGATCCAGAAAGTTAATTACATTGAGCTCACTATATGGCGGCAGCAAAGTATTACTAGAAGGTGTTGATTTGGAATCACAAGCCAAAGCTGTAGACCTAGTAAGTGAGTTTTGGGAAACAGTGGCTAAGTCAATTCCAGAATGGCGTATGGTACAAGAAAGAACTATGGCCGCCAAGGGCGTACGAGAAGACTTTATTCATTCAACAGGAACTGTAATACATTCATTAGGTTGTGTTGGAAACTCGTTACTTAAGAAGAAGTTAACTGGGTGGAAGAAACAGATTGCTAAAATAAAGAGTTTGGATTGGTCAAAAAGCAATCATTCTTTATGGGAGGGGCGGGCTATGACCGGCGGGCGAGTCCAGAAATCTAGGAATAATGTTATCTTAACAACCAATGCAATTAAATCCCATTTAGGTATTGCTCTAAATCCAGATGAACAGAGAATTGAAGATGCATACAATGGATAATCGAATGAATGAAAAAAGAAAGACAACAATTGAAAAATTCGATTTAATCATTGAAGGCCTTCATGATGAGATTAAAGAACTTTATCAATCAGATGAAACTCCTTGGGTTATCGGTTATAGTGGCGGAAAAGATTCAACTGCAATCGTTCAACTAATATGGAACGCAATAAAAGAGCTGCCGGAGTCAAAGCGAACTAAGCCCATTCATGTAATTAGTACCGATACTCTTGTTGAGAATCCTATTGTTGCGCTTTGGGTAAATAAATCACTTGAAGTTATGGATGCATCTTCCAAGAAACAGTTTATGCCGATACAGCCACACAGATTAACACCAACCATCAAGAATACTTTTTGGGTTAATTTAATTGGTAGAGGGTATCCGTCACCAAGGTTGAAGTTTAGATGGTGCACCGACCGTCTAAAAATACAACCATCCAATGATTTTATTTTGAAGACAGTTCAGGAGAATGGTGAAGCAATATTAGTTTTAGGTACAAGAAAAGCAGAAAGTACCAAGCGAGCTTCAACAATGGCAAAACATGAAATAAATGCAATTCGTGAACGATTAACTCCCAATGCCGGTATGCAAAACAGTTTGATATATACTCCAATTGAAGATTGGTCAAATGATGATGTCTGGTTGTATTTAATGCAGGTTAAGAATTCCTGGGGATATAACAATAAAGACCTAATGAATATGTATAGTGGTGCAACTGCTGACGGAGAGTGTCCTCTTGTTGTTGATACAAATACGCAGAGCTGCGGAAATAGCCGATTTGGCTGTTGGGTTTGTACGCTTGTAGATGAAGATAAATCAATGAAGGCTATGATTCAGAATGATTATGAAAAGGAATGGATGATTCCTTTATTAGAAATTAGAAATGAAATGGATTTTAGAGAAGAAGATGCTAGGAAGCGTGATCAAAACAATAGGGATTTTCGAAGAATGTCTGGCCATGTTCAGTATTTCGAAGACAAAGAAGG
>CAZWYK010000015.1:3303-14587 GCA_964638205.1 uncultured Candidatus Cloacimonadota bacterium
CCACAATCAAATGTTCGGAAATACGGACCAGACGAAGTGGCTGATTGGGAATTACTGACAAATGATGAGCTGGAAGAAATTCGAAGAATTTGGGTAACTGAGAAACACGAGGTGGAGGATTGCCTCCCGGAAATATATAAAAAATCAACAGGACAAGAATATCCTGGAAAGAAAACAAATAAAGATCCAGCTCTTAATAGAGAATCTCTTGAAATTTTAAAAGATTTAACAAAAGAGGATTTTTTGCGTTATGAGCTGACTAGGAATTTGTTGGATATCGAGCAGCAATATCGAAAAAAAGCGATACGTAGAGGGCTCTTTGTAGATATTAAAAAAGAAATTTCAAAGTGTTTTTACAGTGGTGAGGAAGATGCTCTTGATAGAGCAATCAGTAAAGCCAGGATTAAGAATGTAACAGATCAAAATATGAAATTGTTATCCGAGGCAGAAGATGTTGATAAGGGAGAAAAAGCGTGAAAATAACCAAGGTTAAATTCCATAACTATCGGATTTATGGTGGGCAACAAATAATTGACTTCTCTATTTCAAATAAAGAAAAACCCGTCATTGTTGTTGGTGGATTAAATGGTGAAGGTAAGACGACTATGTTGGAGGGAATCCAAATAGCCCTTTATGGTCGGCAATCCGATGTTTGGTCTCAACATGGAACTACTTACTCAAAATATCTTGAACAATCGATTCATCGTGGAGCAGATCCAATGATTGGTTCTTCTGTAGAAGTTGAATTTGAAGCTATTGATGATGCTAGGAAGATAACAATTAGTACTCAACGGTCATGGAAGCTCAATACCAAGGGGTTAATTGAGGAAGAACTTCAGGTGTTTGTTAATGGAGAGCTAGATAAACTTCTATCTGAGAACTGGGTAGATCAAGTGGAGCGGTTTATTCCTTCACGTCTAGCTGGATTGTTCTTTTTCGACGGTGAAAAGATACGTCATTATGCTGACCCTAAAAGATCCCAGGAGCTTATTAGAAGGGGTATATTGTCATTATTGGGTATTGATATTGTTGATCAGCTTGACATTGATCTCAAGGCTTTAGGGACAAAAATAACTGGCACGAAAAAAGTGTTTGAGGTTGATGAAATTAGCATTCAGCTTGAACAAGACAAAACGGATTGTTGTGATGTATTGATAAATCAAAAGGAACGACGTGCGGATTTGCAAAATGATATAGATTGTAAAATAAAACTCTGTGATGAACTTGACTGCCAGTTTAGAGAACTTGGTGGCCATCTTTTTGAAAAACGAGTTGCTATTGAGAACCAACAAAAAGAATTGAAAGCAAAACGAGAAATAATAGCAAACCAACTTGTTGAATCTAGTGCTGAATTGCCTCCATTGTCACTCATCAAAGAACAACTTTTTGATACAATGAAACTAGCAACCGATGAAATGAATGCAAGCATGGCTAAGTTGACTTATGTTACACTCAACAAACAGCATCAAAATCTTAATCTGTGTCTAAACAAAGAGGGCATAACTGGTAAAGCAATTGAGATAATAAATCAGTTTTTTGGAGCCGAGGCTAAAGAGCTAAAACGGAAGGCATTATTGCCAATAAATCTAGGTTGTTCTGAATCTGACATTATTCAGATGAAACATTTATTAAATGATGGAATTATGAATTCAGTACTGAAGTCTTCAAAACTCATCAAAAAAATCCAAAAATTAGATGATAGTATTCAAAACATAGATCGCAGATTAGCTTCTGTACCAGATCAGGAATCAATTTCAGATATTATCGAAAAACGGGATTTAGCAAAGATGGATTTGTTATTACTCGAAGGCCGAGCATTACAGCTTGATGAGATGATAATAGCGACAAAGGCGAGTAGGGACAAAGCCGAGTTGGTATTAAATAAGCATTTGGTTAGAAAAATGGAGCATATTCAAGATTTAGAAGAAGATGCCAGGATATTAAGATATGCTCAAAAAGTCAGAGATACTTTAGAAGCATTTAGGTCAGAATTAATACAGCAGCGGATTGAAGAGTTACAGTCAGTTATATTTGAATCATACACTTATTTAATGAGGAAAAAGAGTATGGTAAAATCAATATTTATTGATCCAGATTCATTTGCTCTTTCTCTTAACAATTATAAAGGCCAAACTGTTTTACCCGAATTGCTTTCAGCTGGAGAGCGTCAATTATTAGTTGTCTCAATTTTGTGGGGCCTAGCTAAAGCATCAGGACGCAATTTACCAATTATTGTAGATACTCCGCTTGGTAGACTAGATTCAACCCATAGAGATAATCTGGTGCGAAATTATTATCCAAACGCAAGCCACCAAGTGATTTTATTATCTACAGATGAGGAACTATCTGGGAGAGCAATGTCCGCATTGAGGCCAGCGGTTAGTGGTTTGTATCGTCTAGTATATAATGAAGAAAATGAATCTACCTCTATCAATAGAGGCTATTTTGAGGAGATGACAAATGCAAATTGAAACAGTTAGAGTTTCTTCAACTGGCAAGAATCAATTGATGACGCTTAAGCGACGAACAGGAATCCCAACTTGGAATATTTTATGTAGGTGGGCTTTCTGTGTATCTCTAGCAGAGAAAACAAAACCTCATGGACTTAGACAAGAATCAGAATTTCCAATTGAGATGACATGGAAAACGTTTGCTGGGGAATATGAAGGAATTTATTTAGCTTTGTTGAAAAAGCGATGCCTAGATGATGGATTGGAACTAACGCTAGAAGAGCTTCATCAACAGTTGAAGTTGCATGTTCACAGGGGTATTGCATATTTAGCTGGAGATAAGCAAATGAGGTGTATTGAAGACTTAGTTGCTAAATCTTCAATAATGGAATAGTTACAAAGAGTTTACTTGATGAATATTAATTGCTTGTTTAGGTAGTGAATAAACCATAATTGAAAAAGCTAATTTTAATGTCAAAGGATGGTGTTGTGTATTGACAATTAATAAGTTATGAAAGTATCTTAAAACTTAAGATTGAACCATCAGATTACTAAAGATACACAAAGCATGATAGCCTGGGTATGATTGAATTAAAGAAGACAATTCAGAATATTTCCGATTCAGCATTGGCTAAACCTAAACCTGATAATGCAGAAATAGTTATACTTTTCAATAAGCTAATAGATTTAGAGTGCGCAGCTTTCCGTATTGTGTTAATGGGGTTGCTAGTCTCGAATCAGAGCATGGATTATTGGATGACTTGTTTTCAGAATGCCGGAATCGATTTACATTCAATAGAAAGAATAATTGATAAAACTAAGTGCATGTATGGACTTTGCAGAAAATCTAAAATCAATTCAATAGATAATTGGCCAGATATTAGTTTTATTGGAAGTCAGGAAATTGAGCTCCGAAGTAAAATGCGAATTTCTTCAAAGCAAATCTGGAGAAAAGGTATTATTAAACAAATTGTTTCAAGTTATAGTGAGCTGGAAAATTATGAAGGAATCGTAAACAGAATTAGACATATTGAAAATTCTCATAAAAGAATAAGAAATAAAATTATTGAATTACATCAATTCACTGTATTAAGATCTTTGAGATCGCACTCAGAGCACTGGCAACATATTGAAGATATGTACCAAGAGGGTTTAATTGGTGTAATCGATTCTGTTGAAAGATTTGATGTCAATAAAAGCCATCAGTTTGAAGCATATGCATCGAATACAGCATTTTGGTATATCCACCGCTCTAAAGAAATTATAAGGCATGTTCATTTACCAGCTCATTATGAAAACGAAATAAAAAAATTATCAAGGTGGATGGAGAATAATAAAAGATACTTACTTGGTGATTATGAAAACATTGACACATCGGATATTGGTTTATCTTTGAATATTTATGATATATACGGCGCAATAGCATCACAGCCAGAATCATTAGAACAGATTCTTGAAGAGAACCCAGACGAAATTAAAATAGCATTAATCCAGCTTTTCCATGATATTAACGAACCGCAAGTTGATTCAAAAGCCCTCAAAGCGATTATATATATGGCATGTAATAAATTCAGAAAAAGGGACAGGAACATCTTTTTACGTTATTATGTAAATCAAAATGTAACTTTAGATGAAATAGGAAGAGATTTTAGCCTGACGAGGGAGAGAGTTAGGCAAGTAATCGAAAATATTTTAAGTAAGATAAAAAGAAACACTCATAATAGTTGTGATTATATAATTGAGCTCCAAGCACCTATGTTGCGCTATAGAGAATTTGAGCCAAGATGGAGCTATGACTTTTTATATAATGAACTAGATTTTGACAACAAATATTCTCCCGAATCGATTTATATAAAGACCTATATAAAAAGCAGGTTAAAATCATTTAATAGTAAAAAGGTACAGACGCGTGAACAAAAGAATGTTAATTTTATTAATCCAGCTATATTGGCGTTCTTGGAAGGCACTTGATTTATGTTAAATAAAGTTAATATTCAAATACGTTATAATTCAAGTGAACATAATATGATTAATGATTTTTATAACCCTTGTCTGAGAGCATGTTCAACGTATTATAGAGCAGTTGGCTATTTCACAAGTTATGGATTATCACTTGCCTCTCAAGGAATAGCCTCATTAATTAACAATGACGGTTGTATGCGACTTATAGCCTCTCCTCATTTACAAGAAGACGATATTATTGCAATTAATCTTGGGTATGAGTCAAAAGAAAATATCTTGCACCGAGTTTTTGAGAGAGAATTGGATAATATCGAAGAATTTGTAGTTAAAAAGCGCTTGGAGGCTCTTTCATGGATGATCGAAGAGGGATTGCTCGAAATTAAAATTGCCTTTAAAGGTAAGGCAAGTATTCAAGCAGGGTTATTTCATGAAAAAATGGGAGTATTTATTGATGGACAAGGGAATCGGGTTGCTTTTAGTGGTTCCGGGAATGAGACTTTTGGTGGCTGGGGTGGTAACTATGAAGCATTAAGTACGTATTGTTCTTGGAAGGACACGCGGTCGTATGTAGAAGAGATAGAAAGAAATTTTGAAAGTCTTTGGTCAAATATCCATCCAAAATTGACAATTCTTGATTATACCGCAGTTGCCAGAGATGTGCTTAGGCCATATCGTCCTTTAATTCGGCCAGTTTGTGATCCTATTGAAAATGAAGAGTCAGATGAAGATGTTATTCCTGCAGATCCTGTTCAAATTAAAATTCCATCGGGAATAACATTAAGAGATTATCAAAAAGCTGCAATTAAAAATTGGTTCTCATCAGGTGGGCGTGGTGTATTTAAAATGGCGACTGGAGCTGGGAAAACAATTACTGCACTTGCTCTTGCTGAAAACTTATACCAAGTAGAAAAATCAAATTGTTTTGTAGTTATTGCTCCATATATTCACTTAGTAAGACAATGGTCTAAAGAAGCCACAAGTTTTGGATTTAGGGCAATAGCGGTTCATGGTAGTTATAGAAACTGGCTACCCAAACTCGAAGAAGGCCTATCTCAGGTTGGAAATAATAGACCACTATTTATTGTAATAACCAATAGAGGTTTTCAAGGTAAAGAGTTTCAGAAAATTGCTTGTGGATTGCCGGAGTCAGCATTGTTAATTGCAGACGAAGTTCATAATTTAGGAACAACTGGCTTATTCGAAGCTTTGCCGGGACATATTCAGTTTAGGCTGGGATTGTCGGCTACTCCAGAGCGTCATCTAGATGATGATGGGACATCTCGTATTTTGGAATATTTTGGAGATATTCTTAAGCCTGAATATTCATTAAAACAGGCATTGGATAGTGAAGTTCTTTGCCCATATGAATATAATCTTGTTAAAGTGGATTTGACAGATGAAGAAGATGAGGAATTTCATCGTCTCAGTTTAGCAATTGCAAGATCATGCAATTCTAAGTCGGAAACTACTACAGATAGCAGTAGTGAATTGTGTAAGAGGTTATTAATAAAGCGCGCACGTCTTGTTGCCAATGCTTATAACAAGTTGAGTGCATTATCGGATATAGTATCTAATTACAAAAACGAAAGTCATATATTAGTCTATTGTGGTAGCGGACAGTCAGATGACTTAAAAGATGAAAAAACCAGAAGGCATATTGATAAAGTTTGTGATTGCTTAGGTAATAAGATGGGCATGCGAATAGCAACATTTACCCATAAAACAGAACTAGAAAATAGGGACGAACTATTAGAAAAACTTGATAGGGGGGATTTGCAGTGTTTGGCTGCAATTAGATGCCTTGATGAAGGAGTTGACGTCCCTTCAATAAGGATAGCTTTTATAATGGCAAGTACATCTAACCCTCGTCAATATATTCAGCGTAGAGGCAGGCTGCTAAGAAGATATCCAGGAAAAGATAAGGCGATAATATATGATTTTATTGTTCTGCCCAGCTTGCCATCTTGTGGTGATAGCGCAATATCGTCTTTAGTAAGAAGGGAGTTGAGAAGAGCCCATGAATTTGCTAAACTATCTCTGAATTCAGGTGATGTATGTTGCCAGATTATTGACTGGGGTTTGGAATATGGCGTTAATGTTTTTGATGATTTAAGCGAAGGGATTTGATATGGTTAGCAGCAAAGACAAATTAATAGAGGAAGTAATGAAGTCAATTATTGAACTCGAAGTTGCCAAGCTTAATGAGCAACGTCCGCGTGACATGCCAGAAAAAATTGTTAAAATAATTGAAGGCTACTTCTCGGATGCTGAAGGTGATTATGAGGTGGAAAAGTGATACTTAAAAGTTTACAACTATCAAATTTTCGTGGATTTTACGGAAAAACACCTAAAATTATATTTAGTAGAGATGAAGATAAGTCAGTTACGCTTATTCATGCAATGAATGGAGCAGGAAAGACAACGTTGTTAAATGCGCTAACCTGGGTGTTGTATGGCGAAACAACATTTTCAAGCCCAGAATTAATAAATAGAAATGCAATTAAAAACAGTTCAAAAGGAGAAGAGGCTTCATGTTGGGTAGAGCTGGTTTTTAAGAATATAGAACTAGGTGAGGATATAGAGTATTTTATTAGAAGAGAAGTCACTCTGGTCGTAAGAGGAGACCGTAATTCCAACGGACATCTTCCTCAAAGGTTGATATTACAACAGCGGCTTCGAACGGGAGAAAGTAAATCAATTGATTCAGACGTAGCACAAGATTATATTAACAAAATTATTCCATCAGAATTAAGCAGATATTTCTTTTTTGAAGGTGAAAACCCAGCAAGGCTTGGAAATTTAAATAGAGAAGAAAAAAGTACAATAGCAAATGCTACAAAAAGATTACTTGGAGTTGAGCCTCTTGATAGATCTGTTGGCCACTTAACTAAAGCTATAGGGATGCTTGAGAAGGAACTTGCAAAAGTAGGAACCCAGGAGCTGAAAAACTTAGTAGAACAAAAAAGTAAAACTGAAAAAAAGATTATTAAAATTGAGAACGACATTAAAATAATTAAAGAGCAACAAGTTATTACAAAGGATAACATTAAAAAATTAAGGCAAGTGCACCAGAGTTCTATTGATTCACAAAAATTAGAAGAAAAACGGAGAATAATTGAGGAATCTGAAAAAACAATAAAAAAAGATCAATCTAAATTAAAATCTGATATGAAAACTCGGTTTTCAAAATATAGTCATAAAGTTCTCCTCTCGAATCTATCAGGTCAAGTTAGGGGCGTAATAGCCGGTTTAAGAGAAACAGGTGAGTTGCCAAAGGGAATCAAAAAGCAGTTTATTACTGATTTACTTAATTCTCAAAAATGTATTTGTGGAACTGAGCTTAAGAATGGGCAGTCTTCTCATGAATGTGTTTTGCAATGGCTTGAAAAAGCTGGCATTCAAGATGCTGAAGAAAAAATTATCCAACTAGGTGCCGTTATGGAAGGAATAGATAAAGAAAGTGAGGAGTTTTTTGAATTCATTAATGACATTCAAGAGCGAATCAATTTAAATAATGACAAATTAAATGAATATGAAGAGCAACTGTTAGAGATTAGAGATATACTTAAGGATAGCAATAATGAGGGAGTAGCTGGAGTTGAGCGGAACATAGAAGATGAAGAATCAAGATATGAAGATATGATAAAGAGAATTGATAGAAAAGAAATGGAGGTTAATAATGATACAGATTATTTAGATAAAATGTCTAAAGAGATAATATCTCTGAGTAGAAAACTTAAAACAAACAAGACTGTAGCGTTAAGAGTCGAAGTTGCTCAGGAAGTAAAAAAGAAAATAATTCAGTTCAGGAAAAAACTTGCTTTAGATTTTAGAAGTTCTTTGGAGAAGTCTGTTCAAAGAATATTTGATGAAATTACGATTACTCCATATCATGTTATTTTGAAAGAAGACTTTTCAATTGATCTATTCACAGAGGTAGATGGTGGTGATATTGTTGATCCTTCAAGGGGGGAAAGTCAGGTTCTTAGTTTAGCTTTTATTGGTGGCATTATTTCAGAAACTAAGAAATTCTATACTCGTGCGGAGAATAGTCACATGGGTGAGTATATTCAATATCCTGTAGTTATGGATGCACCTTTTGGTCAGCTTGATTCTCCTCACCGACGATACGTGACAAAGAGACTCGCTCAAATTGCTGACCAGATAATTATTTTGGTTACCCCAACTCAATTCCGTGGTGAAGTAGAAAATTCTATCAAGAATATTACGGGAAAACAGTATTTATTAAGATATAATACAACCAGTAAAGATCTTGAGCGAAAGCTAGAAGTTGACTATAAGATTAATATTAATGAAAACTCTTATAGTTTAGCATTGGAGTCTGAAACTGGTTATGAATATTCTGAAATTGTAGAAATATAGGAGGCTACCATGTATAGACGAATCAGAGTGTCAAAAAGCAAGGAAGAGTTCATGAAGTCTTTGGTTAGTACTTCAAAAGATTCTCATGACTCAACTTTTGATACTTTTGGGCAGGCAATTTCATTTGCAGCTTTATTGGGGTTTATTAAAGCTAATAGAAAGGAATTAGGCACGCTTTCAAAAGAAATTGACGCGATTAGGCCTGAGGCGATATCAAATAATGTAATTGAAGTGCTAGCCCTTCTCGATACAAAACAAATTTTATCGCTTTCCGATGATTTGTCCGACGAGGCTGCTGTAATCTTTGAAGAGTATGCAAATGGTGGTTTAGAAATAATAGAATCTTTACTTAAAACATGCAGGTTCGGTTCACTGCGAGTTAACGCTTTAATTAATGAGTTGGCTGGAGAGGATGGTGAAAACTCAAAGAACAATATGATTACAAGCGATGACTGTAAATATTGAAAATAAGCATTAATAATATGTAAATGTCATATGGTTTATATCCTTCTAATGATTTTGTTGTTGTATTGTAAAAATTCCTAATCCACAACCCCAACAACAACACTTCTGACTGGCAATCCATCTATGTGTTATTTCTAGTATCTATCAAGATTAGCTTCCCCAAAAACTTTGCAAAAGGAACGATGTCCCTATCGACACTTGCTGCTTCCAGAGCCTGCATATAAATGTCGCGTTGGTCAACAGGGATAATAGTCCATGGATACCCGCCCGAAGCGAGCATTAGGTTCATCAGGAGTCGGGCAATTCTGCCATTGCCATCCATATATGGGTGTATGTAAACAAAGATAAAATGACCAAGCACAACTCTGACTGCAGCATTCTTTTCAGCAATCAGAAGCTCGAAAAATGTATTCATCATTTCAGATATTTTAATGTGATTTGCAGGGATGTGCATTGATCTGCTGATGTAAACTGGGCTTGTTCGATAACCAATCAACTCATTCTGATTTAAAAGACCTGCTTGTACATTTGGTGAAAACATCTCACGGAACCAGAGTTGATGATCTGATTTGGCAATCAGGCCCGGGTTTTTTCCTGCAAGCATTTTTTCGATACTCTTTTTTACTAGCAAAAATGCCAAGCTATATCCTTTAGTCGCAAGCACATCATTTTGATTGCTATCTGATTGGCTGAGCAGCTCACTATTTCTGACTTTATTGATGAGGTCCTCGGTTACTCTGTAGCCTTCAATTGACAGGGAATGGTAGGCATCGTTGGTGTACGAATCTTCAACCACTTCCAGGTAGGTTGTGATGTCGATTTCAGAATCAGGCGCAGACGGGAAATGTGAAATCACGGGCTCGCGCATTTCGCCCCACATCAACTGCAATCGTTTGCAGTATGACGGCAGGTTGTCTGCTTTTGCCGGCCCGCTAGTTTGGGTGTCCGTTTTGGGGGCTTTATGCCCAGCTTGGATTAGGAGCTCTCTAATTTCCGATGCCATATCTGATTGCCCATTAGCTTCAAACAATTTGATTAGCTGCGGGGCTTTGGAAACTTTCCCAAGATCCAGCATTAGTTTGACTAGGCTTGAAGAACTTTTTATTTTTGTTGTGACAACTTTTGCATCAAGTCTGTTGTTTTCTAGGGAGTCACTGTTTATTGCAAGCAATGCAGAGGCTGGGGAGTAGACTCTAAGCCCATCGATTATTTCAATCTCAGAGTCAGAAGGCATTTTTGTTTTAATAATCAGTAGAGATTTTTTGTGAGGTAAAGTTATTGCTTTATTGTCACCCCTGTTACTTCTAGAAAGGAGCTGTTCTGGGATCGCCAAGTTTTCTGCGTGAATTGCCAACGACTGTTCCGCAGACAAGCACCAGTTGTCGCCAAACCTATGATTTAGATAATCAGAACAAAAACCCCAGTATGAAAAATACCACTGCGTACTGTCGCCTTGCATCTGCCTGGGATTAGATTCGATATACCAGCCCTTGATGACTTCTTCAATCCAACCACAGGCAAGCAGACGCTCACGATGAGTCCTGGTGAGATCACGGGACCGTATCGCGGTTATATTTTCATCGCGGAATTTGTATAGAATTTCCAGCGATTCTGCCAATTTGCTCTGGCTGGTAGCCATCAGATGGATCCTTTCTACTAATTTAGGTAACTATGTTATAAATAGATTAGGATATTATGTCAATATATTAGTTTGAATATGTGGCATACATTGGAGTTTGATTGCTATAAAGCTCTGTCATACAGCAAGTATGCTAAACTAAAAAATTAGGATATTGTGTTGTAAAGATATTAGGATATTGTGCTGGGAATACCATGAAGTTCCCAAAGGATCTCGATAAGTACCATGAATATCGAAACAGTCATGTGGGATATTCATGGTGTTTATAGTATTTATTGCAGTACGGTTCCATATATGGTACCATTTCTAAATCAAAGGAGAAAACGATGTCAAACTACAGCATTACAGTCTCATGGAGCACAGAAGATAAAATGTTTGTCGCGGT